>JANNUY010000162.1:0-7477 GCA_031414155.1 Acidobacteriota bacterium | reverse complement strand
CTCGACGCGATTATCTCAAGCGTAGACTCGTGCGAATCCATTCGTCTCTTTCACAGCAACGGCGACGGCACGTTCAGCGATCAAACCGACAAAGCCGGACTCAGTGAACAACTCGGCGGCATCAACTGTGTGCAAACTGATTACAACAACGATGGGCGATTGGATATTTTCGTAATGCGCGGCGGTTGGGAATTCGCTATGCGCAATTCGCTCTTGCGTAACAACGGCGACGGCACGTTTAGTGACGTGACTGAAATAAGCGGTTTGATGAGCGGCGAACATCGCACGCACGCGGCGACATGGGCTGATTACGACAACGACGGCTGGCTTGACGTATTCGTCGGTCACGAAGAAACACCCAGTCAACTTTTTCGCAATCGCGGCGACGGTACGTTTGAAGACGTTTCACAAAAAGCCGGAGTGGCGCGCACCGGCTTCACCAAAGGCGCGACGTGGGGTGATTACGACAACGATGGCTTGGCTGATTTGTACGTCTCGAATTACGGCGGCGCGAACTTGCTCTATCACAACGACGGTCAGGGCGCGTTCACTGAAGTTGCTGCGAAGTTGCGAGTCGAGCAACCGTTGATGAGTTTTCCTGCGTGGTGGTTCGATTATGACAACGACGGCTGGCAGGATTTATTCGTCGCCAGTTTCGTGCCTTCCGTCACCGAAGTCGCGCGCGGCTTTCTCGGCTTGCCCGCGCAAGCCGAAACGATGCGGCTTTATCGCAACGATGCGAAAGGCGGCTTTCAGGATGTGACCAATACCGTCGGCTTGAATCACGTAGTGCCAACGATGGGCGCGAACTTCGGCGATTTCGACAACGACGGCTGGCTCGATGTTTATCTGGGCACAGGTGCTCCGTCATACACCGCGCTGATGCCGAATTACGCCTTTCGCAATCGCGCGGGCAAGAGCTTCGTTGACGTGACAGCGACCACCGGAACCGGCCACTTACAAAAAGGCCACGGCGTAGCCTTTGGCGATATAGACAATGATGGCGATCAGGATTTTTACGTGAATGTGGGCGGCTTCATCCCCGGCGATAAATACAACAAGGCGTTGTTTGCCAATCCTTCAACCAAAACCAACTGGCTCTCGCTCAAGCTCACGGGCGTGAAATCGAATCGCGCAGCCATTGGCGCACGCCTCAAGCTGACGGCTTCTGACGCGACGGGTAAAACGTTCACCGTTTATCGCGCCGTATCGAGCGGCGGCTCGTTCGGTGCGTCTTCGCTCACCCAAAGCATTGGCTTGGGAGCCTTTAGCAAAATTGACAGTCTGGAAATCGAATGGCCGGTGAGCAAAACACGGCAGGTCTTTCGCAACGTTTCGGCAAATCAGTTTTTGGCGGTGAAAGAATTGGCTGGTAAATTTGAACCGCGTGCCTTGCGCAGGTTCGTCACGACTCCTGTCTCGCCCAAACTACCCGTACGACACAGCCGATGAGAATGGCATCTTTGCTTCAGCAATAAAGAATTGCTCTAACGGCAGTAAGAATTCTCTCTAGTTGAGATTTCTGGCCTTCCTCAAGCATCGCGCCGCTTACTATGTGCACCATCTCAAGCGATGCTGCCAATTCTGCCCAACCATCCGTCAGGCCGTTCAGCAAGTTGAGGCCATCCTGAACTTGTTGAGCAGCAACTGGCTGCCCTGCGTTGATCAGGTTTTCGACAAGCGACTTAACGTCTTGCAGTAACTCTTTATTGGAGAAGTAAGCCGTTTCCATATCAATTGTGAAGTCGAGGTGAAATTAGGGTTTCACTTTTTCCGGCTCGCGATCGTCAATCGCTGAATCGCCTTGTTCGTTCGCTTTGTTCAAGCGGGCAAAGGTTTCGCGCGCGCGGTCGGCGTCGGCACGACGATTGACTTTGGCGTAAGCGCGCGCCAAGGAGTAATAGACCCGCGCTTCGTTCGGAGCCATGCGTTGCGCCATTTCGAGTTCCTGAATCGCGCGCGGCGCGTCGCCGGTTTCGAGTGCCAAGCGACCTAACAAATAATGCCCTAGCGGCAAGCGCGTATTGAGCTTGATGGCTTCTTCAGCCAGTGGAATGCCTGCCGCCGGATTCTTGTCCTGCAATTTGAGATAGGCGATTTGCAGCCGCGCCAGTGCGTGCGTGGGCGTGTTGGCAATCTCGCGTTCAAAGGCCGCGAGCGCGAGTTCGTTGTCGCGCACATCAATCAGGAAGCGCCCGTAAGCGTATTGCACATTCGCCGCCTTCGGATAATCAGCGACAAGCCTGTCATATTCGATGCGCGCGTCGGCAGCATTGAGTTGCGCGAACAAAGATTGCGCAAGTCCGGCGCGGCGAATCATTTCGCGGTCGCGCGCGCTCACTTCAATCAGCTTGGGCAACGTAGCCATACGCAACACGGCCAGCCCCATCCCCATCAGCAAATCCTGACTGTTGAGACCTTCGCGGTTGAGGCCGGTGAAAAGGCGTTGCGCCGTCTCAAAATCGCCGCGCAAGAGTTGCAGCGTCGCTTCGTGATAGCGGGCTACGCGCAAAAGATCAGGATTGCTGTCGAGACCGAGTTGCTTGCTTTGTTGCAGATGGATGAACGCTTCGTCGTATTGACTCAGCCGATATTCGCACAAGCCCAGCAAGGCCAGCGGCGCTCCGGCCTTGGGGCGCAGCGCGGCGACACGCTTGAACGCGGGCACGGCTTCGGGATAACGGTCGCGTTCATAGAGCAGCGTTGCCAGATACCACCAGCCTTCGTCCCAACGCGGACGCTGCGTGACGCCCTTTTGATAAAGCGCGATGGCTTCGTCGAGGTTGCCCGCTTCGCGCGCAGCGTCGGCTTGCGCGGCGATTTCAGGCGCGGCGCTAGCTTGTTGCGTTGCTGGCGGCGGAGCAGCTTTGGGCGCGGGCTTACGTTGAGCCAGCGCGGCGACGTTCAAACACAAAAGACAAACAATCAATCGAAAGAAAAGCTGCATAACGGTTATTTGGGATAAGGCGCACCCGCGCGCGCGATGCGAATGCGGTGATCGGTAAATTGAAAGTGCGCGCCGGGCAAAGCGACTTTGGGCATATGGCAACTCGCGCAATCGCGCTTGCCGGTTTTGCAGACGCGGACAGTCGCGTCGGCCTTGCTCGCATGATGACAGGCCGTGCATTTCGCGTCGTAAAACGCCACGTCGCGTTCGAGTTTGTCATGCGGGTCGTGGCAGGCCGTGCAACCGATGCGTTTGTCTGCCGAATAACAACGGCTGTTGAAGATACGATACGGTTGAAAGCGCACGTTATTGTCGCCTGCGTGGTTAGGCATTTCGATAACTTCATCCACGCTGCGATGACAGGCTCCGCAAGTGGATTGCGAAAGGTCGTCGCCATCGAACGCGCTCAACCGTCTCGGCCAGCCTTTAGTTGGTTGCCCTGCTTTGGCGGCGGCTACGTGTGATTCCCCTGCGCCGTGGCACGATTCGCAACTGATACCGAGTTTGTGATTGAACTGAATCGTCAGCGGTTTATCAGGGGTTGCACCTGCTTCGATTTTTGGATTCGTCGTATGGCAACCGAAACAGTTGCGCGTTTCGTCCAGGCTCATGGCGCGTCCGGCAGCTTCGGCGAGCGTGGCGGGCGGCCTGGGATCGTGTCCCAACGTAACGTCTAGCGCCTTGATCGCGTGATAAAAACTCACGCGGCTTTCATACGTTACACCTGCGAATTCAAACACATAAGTCTGCCCGGAAAACCCCTGACCGAAAGCGTAAAGCAGCGGAGCCTTGATAACCTGCGCGCCGTCCGTGACTTCATAAATGCTGCGGTCGCCCTCGCGGGTGATGCCATAAGCGAATTTGCCTTGCTGAAATTTTAGCGACCTGTGTTCACGCAAAATCTGGCAATCAGCCGCGCGCACCATTGCTTTTGCCATCACGGTCTGTTGTTGTTTCGCCGCAATGTCGCCGTGACATTCGGCGCAAGCCTGCCCACCGACGAAACGCGGCTTGGTTTGTGAAACGACGTTGGTGGGCGGACGTGCTGTCAGAGAAGCCGCCGTCAACGCCAAACCGATGAGCGCGAGTTGCAGCAATCTTTTCATGGAGTCGTTTTGCCTTTGTCGGCGCTGGGTTGGCGCTGTTGTTCTTCGTTGTTGAGCTTGTCAATGATGGCGCGCAAACGGTTGGCGTCAGCGTTGCGCTTCTGTTTGAGATAAAGCCGCGCCAGCAAAACGTAAGCCTGGCGATAATCGGGTTTGATCGCCACGGCGCGTTCGAGCAAAGGGACGGCTTCGTTTGTGCGCCCGCGCGCCTGTTGCAATTGGGCAGCTTGAAACAGCGCGCCGATGTCGTCAGGACGCAATTCGAGCGCGCGTTTGAGCAGCGGCTCGGCTTCGTCAAGCGAGCCGTCTTCGCGCAACAACCAACCGAGTCGGACGTTTGCCGTGAAATCGCGCGGGTTATTTTTGAGTTCGTTGCGAAACTCTTCCATCGCCAAATCACGGTTGCCGGTGACGAGATAAGACACACCGAGTTGCGTGTGTACGGTCGGCAGCGCGGGATTCTGTTTGATCGCGGCTTTGAACTCTTCGATGGCGGCGGCGTGCTTGCGCGTAGCGGCGTTAAACGCACCGAGAATCAGATGGCCTTCAGCCGGTGGCAATTGCGCGAAGACTTTATCAATCAACACGCGGCCTTCGGCAATCTGTTCGCTTTGCAAATAAGCCGTACCTAATACGTAAGCGGCAGCTACGTTGTCAGGTTGGGCTTGATAAACGGCAGCGAGTTCCTTGATGGTTTCGGCGAGCTTGTCGCGCTGGAAGTAACACAGGCCAAGCAATTGGCGCGCTTGCCAATTCTCAGGTTGCGCGACGACGACCTGCGCAAACTCTTTTTGCGCAGCGTCTATTTGTAAGGTCTCGAAATAAGCTATGCCCAAGTTGTAGCGCACTGAGAGTTCAGTCGGTTCGAGCAATAATGCTGCTTGGTAGTGCTTGATGGCTTCGTCATAACGCCCCAGCTTGGCGTATACGACGCCGAGGTTGGAAAGCGCATCCATCCGGCGCGGAATGAATTTCAGCGCGGATTCGTATTCCTGACGCGCTGCATCCAGGTCGCCTTTTTGGTGTGCCGCGACGCCACGCTCAAAGTGCGCTTCAGATTGACGCACGGTCTCGCGGTCTTGCGCCGGAGCGAAACTCAGCAGAATAAATAAAGCCAGTGTGACGAACATAAGCGATGAATTGAATAGCGTGAAAGTGCCGCAAGTATACCATCCCTGCCATTCACCGTCTCACGTCATTCGCACAAAGAAAAAGGTGCGAGGAAGCGGTTTGCTTCCTCGCACCTAATAAAAGTCGGATTGCTCCGAGTTTATGATTAGAAGGTGAACTTCAACGCCAACTCGACGATACGCTGTCCGCGCTTGGTCAGAATCTGACCAAATTTGGCTTTCGTGTCGTCAGTGAACGTGAACGCCTTAGTCGGATCGCAGACACCGTTGATCGTGCCACCTACGCCGTTCGGCACAGTTTGGGTGAAGGTCGTAACGGTTCCATCTGCCAACACCAGCGTTTGATTGACCGGTGTGCGCGTACAACGCGTATCCAGCGTCAGGTTAACGTCGCTGTCGTTTGCGTTACCTGTGTTGATACGCTTTGGAAACGCTTGGTTGAAGAGGTTAAAGAAACCGGTACGGAACTGAAGGTTTTTCTTCTCAGAAATTTTGAAGTTCTTGAAGAAACTAACGTCCCAGTTAGCCGTAGACGGCGTGCGATGATAGTAGGGCGGTATTCTAAACCCGGCGTCACCAAAGGTCGGGATTCCGATGCTCGCCAAATTGAACACTTTGTCACCAACTTTGCTGCCACTTTGTGCGGGGTTAGCCGAGTAAAGCGGAGCAATCGAACCAGCTCCATTGCCGTCGTTCGGGAAAGCGTCTGTGCCAAACGCCGCAATAGCGATATTGCCACCAGTCAGTTCACCCGTGAACCGCAGGCGCAACGGTGTGCCGCTCGAATAGGTGGTGATGCCCGATAACTGCCAACCGTTCAACACCGCTTTGGCAAAGCCGTTGTTGATAGGTGACAGGTTGGGAATGTTGTAGTTGTAAGACAGATTGAACACATGCGTGCGGTCGAAATTGAGAACGCCATACGAACGTCCGCGCGCATCAATCGGGTCTTGATCGGCAAATTCGCCAGTTGTCAGACCCAACACTTTCGAGAAAGTGTAAGTGGCAAAAAACTGAAGGTTCTTGCCCGTCTGACGGCTTAACGTCATTTGCAAGGAGTGATAGTTCGAAGTGGCATTATATTCGTTATAACGCACCGAACTCAGGTCGGGAAACTGGCGGAACTTGTTGATCGCCGCGCCGTCGAGCGCCGCACGATGCAATGGATTCGTCAGGTTTGCCGTAACGGTCGAGGTGACAACTTCGCAATTGCCACGACGAGTAACCACGCCCGTGGCCGAAACCGCGCCCGGATCGCAACCCGGATTGCGCAAGGTATCAATCGAGACCGCTTTATCGCCCGGGACCGTGCCTTTCAACAACGCGCCCACCGGCACGAAATTGATCTGGCGACGACTGGGCAAGTGGCGTCCGAACGTGCCGACGTATGACGATTCCAACACCGCCTGGAAAGGCAAACGCGTAGCAACACTCAAACTGCTTGTATAGGTTTGCGGAACACGATTCGATTCGAGGTTAGGCGAAATGATCGTGCCGCCACCGCGTGCCAACTTGAGCGGATCTACCGGAATCTGTCTGCCGTCAATCGTGACGACACCCATATTGCTGATTGTTAAACCACCCAAATCGCTGAACGTTTTGCCAGTTCCCGGAATGGTGTCATTAAGACTGATTGAAGCACCGACGTTGCCATTTGGAGCCGAACGCAAGGAAGGATCATATTGGAAGTTGCCTTGTACGCGGTTGTAGAAAATGCCCACACCGCCACGAACCACCAACCGCTGATCTTTCTTCACGTCCCACGCGAAATTCAAACGCGGTCCCCACAGAATGGGTTCGGCATCAATTGCTCCCTTTGGAATCTGTCCGCGCGCCGCTGACAACAAACCATTCGGGCTAAAGGGATCGCCATTGATGTAATAGCCTGCGCCGGGCTTGTAGGCCTGCGGACTAAACAACACATCGAAACCTTTGCGCTCTTTGTTGACGGTCATATGCGCAGCGCGCAAACCGTATTCGAGCGTGAAGTTCGAACGCACCTTCCACGAATCCTGTGCATAGAATTCGTAGTTATAGAAGCGATAGTTGCCAATCGGCGGTTGTGTGCCGTGTCCGACGCCAGTCAATTGGCCGACCAGTAAATCACCCCAGTCGTTGCCCGTGCCGTTCGGGTTCCAGTTGTTGAACTCAAGCTGACCTTGCGAATCAGGGTCGCCCTGGAAGTTCTGGCGCTTGTTGCCCTGTTCGATCAACGCACCGAATTTCATCGTGTGCGTGCCTTTCACTTTCGACAGGTTGTCGTTGAGCGAGAAGCTATCGTTGTAAGCAAAAAT
>JANNUY010000161.1:0-2079 GCA_031414155.1 Acidobacteriota bacterium | reverse complement strand
ACCCCGACACCGATGCCGACGGCTACTCCGACACCAATGCCGACGGCTACGCCAACGCCTTCTCCGTTACCCACTGTTTCGCCTTCTCCTTCACCGACACCAAGCACGCCGCCTGATGCCGCGACGTTGGCTGCCGCACGTTTGCTTGAACAAACCACGTTCGGCCCAACGACAGCGCTTATCAATTACGTCAAACAGGTAGGCGCGCAAGCCTGGATTGAAGAGCAACTCAACGCACCGGAATCGGTATGGCCGAACGGCATCAACTCGACGCATTACGAATTGCAGGGCGAGTTGTATATGCACCAAGCTGCTGGGCAAGACCAGTTGCGCCAGCGCGTGTTGCATATGTTGACCGAAATCCTCGTGATTTCACGCAACAAGAATAACTATCCGAACATGCTTTATCCGTGGTTGCAGATTCTGAGCCGCAATAGTTTTGGCAATTACAAGACGATGCTCAAAGAACTCACGCTTGACGCTACCATGGGCAACTATCTGGACATGGTGAACAGCACCAAGCCCGGCGTGTCAGGCGGCGCGAACGAGAACTATCCGCGCGAGTTGATGCAACTGTTCAGCATCGGCCTTTATCAGTTGAATCTAGACGGTACGTTCAAACTTGATGCGGCAGGCAAACCGATTCCGACTTACACGCAAAGCGATGTGCGGCAAATCGCTTTGGCGTTTACCGGCTGGACGTTCAACAGCACCACGCCGCCCCTCACGTTGAACTCAAATTATTATCCGGGCCAGATGTATCCGCTGCCCGCTTATCACGACACTTCGTCAAAGACGTTTCTGGGCAGCACGTTGTCTGCCAATCAGACAATGCAAAAAGATGTTGATGACGTAGTGAACGTTATCTTCAACCATCCAAACGTCGCGCCGTTTATTTCAGTGCGATTGATTCGTGGGTTGGTCACGAGCAATCCGAGTCCGACTTACATCGCGCGCGTAGCGGCGGTCTTTAACGATAACGGCTTGGGCGTACGCGGCGATTTGAAAGCCGTGGTACGCGCCATCTTGCTCGACCCCGAAGCGCGCAATGATCAGATAGGAAATGATTTCGGCAAGTTGCGTTCGCCGTTGTTGCACACGATTGCGATCTTTCGCATTTTGAATGCAACGATTCCCGACCCTTACAACATTTCGTATGACTATGAATTGATGAACGAAGCGTGGCTCGACGCGCCTTCGGTCTTCGGTCATTACTCGCCGCTTTATCGCGTGCCCAGACAGTCGCCGCCTTTGTTTGGCCCTGAGTTTCAAATCTTCGGGCCGGGCGAGTTGATGCTACGCGGCAACTTTATCTGGAATTACATGAACTATTACCAGACGGGCATCTGGAATCTGCAATGGCTCTTTGATCTGGGCACGAATCACACGGCCTGCATCAACGCCGTAGACAACCTGTTGCTCTATGGACGCATGTCGCCGGGCTTGCGTCAGTCGTTGCAAACCGCGCTGACCGCACAAGCCAGCGTCGGAGCCGATGCGAAAACCCGCGCGCTCACCGTGCTTTATCTCACGGCGATGTCGAGCGAATACATGGTGATGCACTAGAGAGGTGAACGAACAATGAACAATCAATCAAATTTTTCACGACGCAATTTTCTTCGGCTTGGCACAAGTGCAGGAATGCTCGCGGGGCTGGGTCATCTCAACTTTTCTGAAGCCGCGCAATCGGCGACTGATTACAAAGCACTCGTCTGTGTGTTTCTTTTCGGCGGATCCGACGGGCACAACACTGTCATTCCGCAATCGCAAAGTGAATACGCCGCGTATGTTTCCAAACGCGGTGGCTTGGCGTTGAGCGGCACGCAACTGTTGCCTATCACGGCGGCGGGCGGCGGACAGTACGCGTTGAATCATGGCCTTGTTGAAATGCAAACGCTGTTTCAACAAGGCCGCATGGCCGTCGTAGCCAACACCGGCTTGCTCTATCAACCGACGACGCAACAGCAATACCAGCAAGCTGCTGTGCCGTTGCCGACGCAACTGTTCTCGCACTCCGATCAAATCGTACAGATGCAATCGGGCGTGCCGAGTTCGTCATCGTCGAGCGGCTGGGGCGGA
>JANNUY010000160.1:0-2946 GCA_031414155.1 Acidobacteriota bacterium | reverse complement strand
ACGCCTTTGCCTTTATAGGCATCGGGCTTGCGGAGCTTGTGCATATTCGCCGCCACCTGTCCCAGCAAGTGCTTGTCAATCGCGGTCAAAGTAACCGTCGTTTGATATTGCGTAATTTGCTTTTGCACTTTTTCGATTTTTGCCGTGATGCCGTCAGGCAAAACGAATTCGATGCCGTGCGAATAGCCCAACGCAAAGACAATGCTCTTGCCTTTCAGTTCGGCTTTATAGCCTACGCCGACAATGTCCATGTCCTGCGTGAAGCCTTCGGACACACCCTTGACCGCATTGGCCACCAACGCGCGCGCCGTGCCGTGTATCGCCGTGAACAGTTCACTGGAACGCTCGGCGACCAGCTTGCCGTCTTCGAGCTTGAAGCTCACGCCCGCCGGTACGGCCGTTTTCAGTTGGCCTTTCGGGCCTTTCACTTCAACCACGCCTTCGGCCAAATTGACCGTGACACCTTTGGGAAGCTCAATGATTTTTTTACCTACACGAGACATAACTTTTGCTCAGTATTTAGAACTAGTAAACCAGACAAAGCACTTCGCCGCCGACCTTGGCCTTGCGTGCATGTTTGCCTGTCATCAAACCTTTTGAGGTGCTGAGAATGTTGATTCCCAAACCGCCCAACACTTTCGGAATTTCGTCGCTCGGCAGGTAAACCCGACGACTCGGCTTCGAGACACGCGACAGGTGCGAAATCACGCTTTCGCCTTTCGGGCCGTAGCGCAGAAAAATTCTCAGCGTGCGAATGCTGCTACCTTCTGCCGTCTTGATGCTGTAATTCGTGATGTAGCCTTCTTCTTTCAGAATACGCGCCACTTCGATTTTCACGCGCGAGGCCGGCACATCCACTTTGGTCTGACGCGCGCCAATCGCATTGCGTACCCGCGTCAACATATCGGAAATCGGATCAGTAATCATAAACTTGATGCTCGCTCTTCAGCCCTTACTACCCTTTTTTACCAGTCCTCTTTACCACGAAGACTTGGTCACGCCGGGAATCTGTCCGTCCAACGCCAGTTGGCGGAAGCAGATGCGGCACACGCCGTATTTGCGCAAGTAAGCGCGCGGACGACCACAACGTTTGCAACGATTGTGTTGGCGTACGCCAAACTTCGGCTTGCGGTTGTCTTTAACGATCTTGGAAGTTTTCGCCATAGTTCCTCAAAACTTATTGCCGGAAAGGCATTCCCATCTGACGCAACAAAGCGCGCGCCTGCTCGTCATTTTCCGCCGTCGTCACGATGCTCACATTCAGGCCCCGCGCGCGGTCAATCTTGCCGAAATCAACTTCGGGAAAAATTAATTGGTCTTTCAAACCAACAGTGTAATTGCCGCGACCGTCGAATGATTTCGGCGACACACCACGAAAGTCGCGCACGCGCGGCAAGGTGAGGTTCAGGAAGCGATCCAGAAACTCGTACATCCGGTCGCCGCGCAACGTCACCATCGCGCCGATGGTCATGCCTTCGCGCAGCTTGAATTGCGCGATGGACTTTTTTGCTTTCGTGACGACGGGCTTTTGCCCCGTGATGTCAGCCAGATCGCGCACCGCGAAATCTACGCACTTGGCGTTGGCAATCGCTTCGCCCAACCCGATGTTGATGACGACCTTTTCAATCTTCGGCACACTCATCGGATTCGCAAAGCCGAATTCCTTTTGGAGCGCTGGAAAGATTTCCTTGAGATATTTTTCTTTGAGTCTTGCTGCCATAGTATTTCAGCGAATTACAGTCGGTGTTGCTCCGGCTGGACCGTCACTCTTATTCGAGTACCGTACCCGTTTTTTTCGCCACACGAACTTTTTTGCCGTCAGCCAGAATCTGATAGCCGATGCGCGTCGGCACGCCATCCACGACGACCATCACATTCGAAGCGTTCATCGGCGCTTCTTTTTCAACGATGCCACCTTGTATACCCGCTCGCGGATTCGGTCGCACGGCTTTTTTCATGATGTTGACGCCTTCGACCAACACCCTATTTTCTTTGGCTATCACGTTAATAACCCGACCGCGCTTGCCTTTGTCGCGGCCTGTCATCACTTGTACCTGATCGCCTTTTTTGATCTTCAGTCCTGCCATAGCTGCCTCTTGCTTATAACTAGATGACTTCGGGAGCGAGGCTCACGATTTTCATAAACCCTTTTTCGCGCAACTCGCGCGCAACCGGGCCGAACACGCGCGTACCAATCGGCTCGCCATCGGGCTTGATCAGCACGGCTGCGTTTTCATCAAAGCGGATATACGTGCCGTCTTTGCGACGAACTTCTTTCTTTACGCGCACGATGACCGCTTTCACGACCTGTTTCTTTTTGACGGTTCCGTCAGGGTTCGCTTCTTTCACCGATGCGGTGATGATGTCGCCCAAGCTCGCACGCGTGCCGACAACGCCACTTGACGGAAGGATCATACCGATCTTCTTCGCGCCGGAGTTATCGGCCACCTGCAACATGCTTCGCATTTGTACTGCCATTGTCTTGCCAACCTCCAAAAGACTTTTTACTCGAAGTTTACTTGCTCGCCTTGCGCAACACGGCCACCACCTGCCAACGCTTACGCGCCGAAAGGGGGCGGGTTTCCTGAATGCGCACTTCATCACCGATGGACACACCTTCGATCTCGTTGTGTGCCATGAACTTCGTGCGGCGACGTACATAGCGTTTGTAAGTTGGATGCTTCACCAGCCGGTCAACCCGTACCACCACCGTTTTCATCATCTTATCGCTGGTGACGGTGCCGATCTTTTCCGCACGGCGGCCTGCTTTTTTATCCGAAGCGGCTGCCTCAGCAGTCGGTGCTGATGCGTTGTCTAAAATCTCTTCACTCATAGCTTTTTGTTATCCAATAGACGACTTATTGCTCAATCCCGAGTTGCCGCGCCCGCAGAATGGTTTTCAACCGCGCGAGTTCTCTCTTTTCGTTGCGCAGTTGCCGCACAACC
>JANNUY010000159.1:0-5914 GCA_031414155.1 Acidobacteriota bacterium | reverse complement strand
GGTCGGTGCTTTCGCTTCGCGCAACACCGAAGCGCAGCCGCTCGCCGCGATTCACCCCAGCCTGACCGGATTGACCGCGCTCAATTGCGCGCTCTTTGACGAATCCGCCGTCGCAGAACTCAAGCCTGACGTAATCTTTCTCGGTACGCCCAACGAATTTTCGATGGAAGTCGTGCCCGCAATGTTAGAGACCGGTGCAACCGTGATTGACATCAGTGGAGCCTATCGCTTGCAAGACGCGACGCTTTATCCGCGCTTTTATGGCTTTGAACATCAGCATCCGCACCTGTTGCCGCAGGCGGTTTACGGCCTGACCGAATTCGCGCGTCCGCAATTGAAAGGCGCGAAACTCATCGCCAATCCGGGTTGTTATGTGACTTCAATTTTGGTTCCGCTCACGCCGCTGATGAGTTTGTTAGACGATACACAGCCGATCATCTGCGACGCAAAATCCGGTGTGACCGGAGCTGGGAAATCGCCCAACGCCGCGACGCACTTTGTCGAAGTCAGCGAGAGCCTCAAGAGTTACAAGCTGCTTTATCACCAGCATACGCCTGAGATTGCGCAAGGGCTGGGCATTGCGAATACGTTAGACAAGCTGATTTTTACGCCGCATCTGCTGCCCATCAATCGCGGCATTCTTTCGACGATTTATGTGAAGCTCAAAGCAGGCGTAACGAAGCAGGACGTTTATCAAGCGTGGTCACAGGCTTTCGCTGACGCGCCTTGCGTTCGCATCTTCGCGGGGCCGCAGATGCCTGAAATTAAATTTGCCGCGCATACGCCGTTTTGCGACATCGGTTGTGTCGTAGACGCCGCGTCCAATCAAGCCGTCATTCTTTCCGCTGAAGACAACCTGCTCAAAGGCGCAGCGAGTCAGGCGCTGCAAAACGCGAACGTCGCGCTGGGCTTCGACGAAAAGGACGGTCTCTTATGAGCAAAGCCGTCATCAAGCTCGGCGGCAGCATTCTTGTGGATGAAACGCTGCGCGCCCAATTGCTCGAACAAATCGTTTCGCTTTGGCAGAGGGGGCACGAGATCGTATTAGTTCACGGCGGCGGCAAGCAGATTGCGGCGTTGCTCAAGCAACTCAACATTGAGTCGCGTTTTTACGACGGCTTGCGCATTACCGATGAAGCCGCGCGCGACGCGGTGCAAATGGTACTCGCGGGTAAAATCGGCAAAGACCTCGTAGCCGAACTCGCGCGCCGCCACACGTCCGCCGTGAGTCTCGCGGGCGGCGACGGCTTGAGCTTCCTCGCCGAAAAGACGCTTGCCGAAGACGGCACGGATTTAGGTTTCGTAGGCCGCATCGCGCAAACCAACGACACGCTGATCGCGGCGCTGCTGGCGGCGCGCATCATTCCGGTCGTCGCGTGCTTGGCGTTGGGGCGCGAGGATTTCGCTTATTACAACGTGAACGGCGATCAGATGGCGGCGGCGGTGGCGGGCGGCGTCAAGGCGGATACGTTGGTGTTCGTGACTGACGTAGGCGGCGTGATGGATGCGGAAGGCAAGACGCTTGCTTCACTCAATCGCACGGCGATCAATGACCTGCTCGCTTCAGGCGTAGCGAGCGGCGGCATGCGTCCGAAGTTGCGCGCTTGTTTGGAAGCGTTGGATGCAGGCGTGAAAGATATTTTGATTGTGGGCGCAGCTACGGAAGAAGTATTGCTAACGACTCTTCAATCAAGCACTTCAACAGGGACTCGGATTGGTTGAGTGATGAGTTGATGAAATTCGGCAGAGACAAATTTAGCTTTATTGCAGCGACACTCTCTGCCATTGATTTATTGGTTGGACTGGTTGTTCTTTATCGATTTTGGATAGCGATTCAGAGCCGGGTTGTTGAGAGTGAAGGCGTAGTACTCGACGTCCAAATTCCCACGGATGGGTGGACAGTAACGCGACCATGGCTCTTTGCCTTAATTTTCGGAGCGATGTTTGGAGGTAATAAACGGAAAGACAAAATCGGAAGCGTTGTTGTCGCTTCGAGTTTTTTGATCGGTCTACTTTATTACGCTACACGGCTAACTTGGTTTGATGTAGTCGTGCTTTATCACGACTACCAATTCCCTGAATTTGAGAAACCATTTATTTTTTTAATTTTCGGATGGACTGAATGGGATTTAGTTCGAGGGAGCTTTTTGATTGCGCTTTTTGCTTGGTGGTTACGGCGAACATTTCGACCTAAAAAAATGGTTTGAAATGAAACGTGTTTCCCTGAGTTTGCCTGCGCCACTTAGTCACGCTATTTGGGTTTCGCCGCGTATGCGGCGGCTGAATTTAGCCATGGGTTTCCAACCCACGGTAAGCGCGAAATTAAATTGTTCGTCGCGTTAGCGACGATTGAAACTTGCATCAATTCAGGTGTCGCTGACGCGACACGGATACGGCAATTACGCTTTCCGTGGGTTCAAACCCACGGCTAAAGTCAACTGCCGCTAACGCGGCAAAGAGTCGAGTCGTTAGCCTATCCGTGCGCATTTGAAGCGGCGCTGCACTTGTTAAAGAAAATGACTACGGAAGCAACAGCACTCGCAAAAGAAACTGAATCAACAGGCCCCACTCTTGATTACATCGGCGCGCTCGAATCGCAATACGTTATGAACACGTATAAGCGCCAGCCAGTGCTGTTCGTGCGTGGCAAAGGCTCGACGTTGTATGACGACACGGGCAAGGCTTACACCGATTTCATTTCGGGCATTGGCGTGAATGTGTTGGGTTACGATCATCCAGTGATGCGCCGCGTGCTGCGCGAACAATCGAGCTTGCTGCATACGTCGAATCTTTATTACCACGCTTATCAAGGCCAATTGGCTGAACGGCTGGCGAAGGCTTCGGGCTTAGCGCGCGTATTTTTTGCCAACACGGGTACGGAAACGACCGAAGGGGCGATGAAGCTGGCGCGCGCTTATCAAAAGCGGCGCGGACGCCCCGATCAATTT
This sequence comes from Acidobacteriota bacterium, assembly GCA_031414155.1. Taxonomy (GTDB): domain Bacteria; phylum Acidobacteriota; class Blastocatellia; order RBC074; family RBC074; genus JACPYM01. The sequence continues at coordinate 2,966 of JANNUY010000159.1, read as the reverse complement.
GAATTCATTGCACTCGAACATGCTTTTCACGGACGCACGTTTGGCGCGCTGTCATTGACGGCGCATAAGGCTTACCGCGAACCGTTTGAACCGTTAGTGCCCGGCGTCAGTTTCGTTGATGCGAATAACGACGCGGACGAGTATGCAGAGGTTCGCGGGGCGATTACGGAAAAGACTGCCGCGATCATCATCGAAACGATTCAAGGCGAAGCGGGCATCTATCCAATCAACGACGAGTTTCTCAAGGTCGTACGCCAACGTTGCGACGAAACCGGCGCGCTGCTGATTCTCGACGAAGTGCAATGCGGCCTGGGGCGCACGGGCGAAGTCTTCGCGTTCAAGCATACGTCGGTCACGCCCGACATTCTGACCGTCGCCAAACCACTGGGCATGGGCATTCCGCTCGGTGCGTTTATGGCTACGGAAAAAGTGGCGGAAGGTTTTAGGCCGGGCGATCACGGCTCTACGTTTGGCGGTGGCCCGCTGGCCTGTCGCATGAGTTTGGAATTCATGAAGCTGCTCGAAGAGGGCGGCCTGATGCAGCGCGTGATTGAGGTTGGCAATTACTTTCGCAAGAAGCTGCGCCGCTTGCAGCGCGACCTGCCCGAACACGTCAAAGAATTACGCGGCCTCGGTTTGATGGTCGGCATGGAACTGAATTTCAACGGCACGAACGTGATGCACCGCATGCGTGAACGCGGCTTTTTGTTGAACTGTACGCACGAGACGACGCTGCGTTTTCTGCCGCCTTACATCATCACGAAAGGCGAGATCAAAGCATTGGTCGAAGCTCTCGCCGAAGTCATTCCCGCTGAAGCTGCTGCGCAGTCTGCTGCCAATTCATCTGGTGGAACTCCGCGACCTTGAAGCCTTAAAGAAACCTGAAAGACGCAATTCACTTTTAGATTTTCACGCTTTAACGGAAAGGAGTGTGCTGCCATGCAAATTCGCAAGGCGCTCACCAAAGACGCATTACAGATTCACCGGCTCGTCAGCAACTTCGCACGGCAGGAAGTGATGTTGCCGCGTACTTTGTTGAGCATTTATGAAAATATCCGCGACTTTCACATTGCGGTCGAAAACGACCGCATCATTGGTTGCGCGGCGCTGCATTTCACGTGGGGCGATATGGCCGAAGTTCGTTCGCTCGCCGTTGATCCTGCTGCCGGAAGCAAAGGCGTAGGACGCGCGCTCGTCGAGGCCAATATCGCCGAAGCGCGCGAACACGGGCTGATTCAGGTTTACGCATTTACTTACGTACAAGGCTTTTTTGAAAAGCTCGGCTTCCGCGTTGTCGCGCACGAAGCCATGCCGCGCAAAACCTGGATGGATTGCGTCAACTGTCACAAGTTCAACGCCTGCGACGAAATCGCGATGGTGTTGCAATTGGTCGAAGGGGTTGAACCCGAAGCCTTCGATGTGTCACAAGTGGGCGTACCGATTGTGCAGATCGCCAAGAGATAATGGTGGTGCAAGCTGCCGAGCTTGCACTGCTGTGCATTTAGCCCTTCGCGGTTGCCCCGATTGTTCGCTTGACCACGCAGCGCAGAGCTTCGGCAGCTTGCGCCACCGGACACGCACTGTCCCAAACCGGACAGCCCGCACAACGACTTTTATTGCTAACTCCTTGCGCCATCACGGCAATGGATTTGGCACAGCAATTGGAGAGAAGAAACAACTGATGACCCAAATGATGGATTATTCATTGGCCGCACCGAAAGGCTTTGTCGCGGGCGTCACGCGCGCGGGCTTAAAAAAAGCCGGAGAAGATTTCGCCGTGATCGTGTCAGAACGCCCGGCGATTGCGGCGGCGGTATTCACGACTAATCTCGTACAAGCCGCGCCCGTGCTGGTGTCGAAAGAACATCTGCGCAACCGTACGCACCGCGCCATTGTCGTCAATGCCGGATGTGCCAATGCTTGTACGGGTGACGCAGGCTTGAACGACGCGCGGCAGACGACGCAATTCGTAGCCGAAAAGCTCGGCTGCAAACCGCAGGAAGTGTTGGTCTGTTCGACGGGCGTGATCGGTCAGCGGCTCAAAATGCAAAAGCTCGAAGTTGCCATTGAAAGCACTGGCTCGCATCTCACGCGCGAAGCCGGTTGGCGCGTCGCCGAAGCGATTATGACGACCGATACGCGGCCCAAGCGCGCGTTGAAAAAGTTCAAGCTCGGCAGCACGAACGTCACCATCGCGGGCGTATGCAAAGGCTCCGGCATGATTCATCCGAACATGGCGACTATGCTTTCGTTCGTGACGACCGATGCCGCAATCAGCAAAACGGCGTTGAATGCAGCGTTAAAAAAGGCTGTTCGCGTAACATTCAATCGCGTCTCAGTGGATGGCGATACGTCAACGAATGATTCGCTGATGATTCTGGCGAACGGCGCGGCGGGCAACGAAACGATCACCAGTGTTAATAGTTCTGAATTCGAGCGTTTTACGAATGCGCTCACCGAAGTGTGCCGTACGCTCGCCATTCAAATCGCCCGTGACGGCGAAGGCGCGCGCAAGCTTGTGACCATTCAGGTCAAAAACGCGCCTTCTGAACTGGCAGGTGAAAAGATTGCTGCGACGATTGCTACGAGTCCGTTGGTGAAAACCGCGATTGCCGGGCACGACGCCAACTGGGGACGCATTCTCGCCGCCGCCGGACGCAGCGGTGCGAAATTCGATCCGGCGCAAGTCGAAATCAAACTGGGCAATCTCGTCGTTGCCCGCAACGGCGGCGGCCTCAATTTCAGTGAAGACCGCGCCCTTGAAATTTTGCAAAAGGACGAGGTCACGATTACCGTAGACCTTCATCAAGGCGAGGCTGACGTGACGGCGTGGACGTGCGATTTGACCGAAGATTACATTCACATCAACGGCGATTATAGGACGTAGTGGCTGGTGGCTAGTTGTTAGTGGCTAGTAAGAATCTGAAGCTAGCCACTAAACAACTAGCCACTAGCCACTAAAATTC
>JANNUY010000158.1:0-1811 GCA_031414155.1 Acidobacteriota bacterium | reverse complement strand
CTGGCATCGGTACAGATTACTTAGCTCGGCGGTAGTAACGTTTTACTACCGACGCTTTTACTTTGCTGGGTAATTGTCGCATCCAGCAACTCAAAGCGTTATAGCACTTGCGCAAACCCGAATTGATTTTTCAGCTACTTTACGGAATTCGTCATGCCAGTTGAGTTACCCCACACTCTCATTCAGGCGGTATCAGCATGGTACGCATGTATTCCTCCGCTTGCCGAAGCGGCATGCCATAAGTGCCTTCAGCTAATTGCCGAGACGGGACAGGATTTGGTGCCACTTGATGCAGCCAGGGTTGGAAGTTTAGGCGTACTGTTTTTTGACCAACCATCAGAGCAATTGTTTAACTTCCTAGACCAAAATAGCCGTCAAGGCCTGATTAGAATAATGGCGGTTTCTTTAGCGAATCGCCCGTTGGATAAAGCGACTACGTGGAAAATTCTTCAACAGGGCGCGTCAGATGTGGTTAGTTGGCAAGAAAACCTGGCGCCCATGATTGCCGCCCGGCTGGTGCGCTGGAAGGCCATTGATGAAGTTCTCGCCACGCCACTGGTGCGTAACAACATGATCGGGACAAGCGCTGCCTGGACACAGACCCTGCGGCAAATCGTCGAAGTCGCTCGTTATACTGATACCTCCGTACTCGTTACCGGTGAGAGCGGTACGGGAAAAGAGTTAATCGCACGACTGATTCATACGCTTGATCCGCGTCCCAACAAAAATAAGCTCATTGTGCTTGATTGCACTACCGTCGCGCCTGAGCTTTCAGGTAGTGAATTTTTCGGACACGAGCGCGGTGCGTTCACGGGAGCCATGAATGCGCGGGATGGTGCGTTTATGCTGGCAGATCGTGGCACTTTGTTTCTAGACGAAGTCGGTGAGTTACCACTGACCTTGCAAGCCGAGTTATTACGTGTGGTGCAAGAGCATTCCTATAAGCGGGTGGGAAGCAACCAATGGCACGAAACCGATTTCCGTTTGATTTGTGCGACGAACCGCGACTTGTTGCAAGAGGAAGCGCAAGGTAGTTTCCGGCGCGACTTTTATTACCGCATCGCTACGTGGACTTGCCACCTGCCGCCCTTGCGCGAGCGCGTCGAAGACATCATCCCGCTCGCACAACATTTTCTCGCACAGCTCTGGCCGGGCAGCGAAGCGCCCGAACTCGATGACGTAGTGCGCGATTACCTGTTGCAACGCGCCTATCCGGGCAACGTACGCGACTTGCGCCAACTGATGACCCGTATCGCACGTCGTCACGCAGGCCCCGGCCCCATCACCGCCGGCGACATTCCCGAAGCCGAACGTCCGGGCCGTAATTTTGCTTCGATAACTTGGCACGATCAGCGTTTCGATCAAGCTATTCAACGCGCCGTATTGTTAAAAGTGGGATTGAAAGAAATCGGTCGCGTCGCAGAAGAAGTCGCTGAACAATTCGCACTGACTGAAGCCGAAGGTAACCTGCAACGAGCGGCGCAGGCCCTGGGCATCACTGACCGAGCCTTGCAAATGCGCCGTGCCCAACGCCGTCAAAACGGAAACGTCCCACACTATGCCAAGCCTTGAGGTTGGCGCGACGAATGAGCCGTAAGAAGTTTTCACCCAAGACCAAGCGCTCCTCGTTGAAGGGTAAACGCAAGGCTTTGATCTTCGCCAACTCCACGGCCGGATGCAGCCACGGTCCGTCCGTGCCGAACAATAACTTGTGCGCTCCGGCGCGTTGCACAGCCTGCTCCAACAAATCGAAACGCCGCACGCCAGAGGTGTCGGCGTAAATGTTCGGATGCCGCACCAGGTGATCTATC
>JANNUY010000157.1:0-6800 GCA_031414155.1 Acidobacteriota bacterium | reverse complement strand
CCCCAAGGATGTTTTGATTGAGTTCGGTGACGCTGTCGTGTCTGGTGCTGAGGTAGCCCTCTCTCACGGTCGGGCTACGGACACGCTTCGCGCTGACCCTCATTACACTCGAACACTTATGCAAAAACTCAAAGACAAAATCGCCTTTATCACGGGCGCTACCGGCGGCATTGGTGCAGGCATTGCACGCGCGTTTGCTGCTGAAGGCGCTCAGTTGCTCATTACTGGACGCAATGCAGACAAGCTCAGCGCATTGGCGCAGGAGCTCGGCGAGAACGTATTGGCTATCGCCGCCGACCTCACAGACGAAGCGCAAATCGTTAATCTGTTTGAACGATTGAAAGAACGGTTCGGCAGGCTTGATTTGCTGGTCAATAACGCCGGAGCTTTCAACGGGGCGGCGTTGGAAGACCTTTCGCTCGATACGTGGCAGCAAGTGATTGCTACGAATCTGACCGCGCCGATGTTGTGTACGCGCGAGGCCTTCAAGCTGATGAAACCGCAACGCAGCGGACGCATCATCAACATCGGTTCGATTGCGGCATTGCGCGTCAGACCGAACACTGCGCCGTATGCGGCGAGCAAGTTCGGCGTTGACGGCCTGACGCAAGTGACCGCGCTCGAAGGCCGTGCTTACGGTATTTCGTGCGGCGTCATTCGCCCCGGCAATGTCGAAGTCGAACGCCTGGTTGATTCGCGCAAGTTGAATCCCGAAGGCGTGATGAAGATCGAAGACTTCGTCGCAACGATTGTGGCGATGGCTGCGCTGCCGCCGCATGTGAATCTGTATGAGATGACGGTGTTGCCGTTGGATCAGCCGTTTTTGGGCAGAGGCTGAGATATGCAGAAGACTCTTTTCGCGCTGGCTTTGCTGTCATGTTTGGGCTGGTCATTTGCGCAAGCCGCACAAACCAAAACCCAAATCGTCTTGCTCGGCACGGGCACGCCGAACGCCGATCCCGAGCGCTTTGGCCCAGCGACGGCGATTGTCGTGAACGATACGCCTTACTTGATTGATTGCGGCCCCGGCGTGATTCGCCGCGCGACCGCCGCGCAGGCCAAAGGCGTCAAAGGTCTCGCCGTCGAAAAGCTCAAGACGCTTTTCATCACGCATTTGCATTCAGACCATACTATCGGTTCGCCCGATGTGATCTTCACGCCCGCCGTGCTGGATCGTCACTCGCCATTGGAAGTTTACGGCCCGCCGGGTACGCGCCGGATGGTGAATCATTTGTTGGCGGCGTGGTCAGAAGATGTGGCGATGCGTGTGCGCGGGTTGGAACGCGGCGACGCGAAAGCCTATCGCGTCATCGTCCATGAAATCGGGCATGAAATCGGGCACGAAATCGCGCCGGGTGTGATTTATCGAGACGCCAACGTGACGGTCAAAGCCTTTCGCGTCGCGCACGGTTCGTGGCGACACGCTTTTGGCTTTCGCTTTGAAACGCCGGATAAAACGATTGTCGTTTCTGGCGACACGGGCGCGAGTGACGAAATCGTCAAGCAGTGCAATGGTTGCGACGTGTTGATTCACGAAGTTTATAGCGTCGAAGGATTCAAACGCCGCACGCCGCAATGGCAAAAATATCATTCGACGTTTCACACGTCATCAGTGCAATTGGCTGAGTTAGCGAAACGCGCGCGTCCTAAAAAACTCATCCTGCATCATCAGTTGTTGTGGAGCGCGACGGTTGAAAGCCTGCTAAACGAGATGCGCGGGGTTTATGACGGCGAAATTATTTACGGCAACGATCTGGATATTTTTGAATGAGCGAACCCATCACGATTCGTCCCTGCAAAAGCATCGCGGAATACGACAAGATCACTGATTTGGAGCAACGCATCTGGCAAACGACTGAGCGCGACGCAACGCCTGCGCATATTGCGTTAATCGCAGCTAAGAGCGGCGGGCAGGTGTTGGGTGCATTCGCGGGCGACGAAATGATCGGCTTCAGCTTGGCGTTTGTCGCGCGTCGTGATGGACAAACCTATTTGCACTCGCACGAAGTTGGCGTAGTCGAAGCCTGGCAAAACGCGGGCGTAGGCTTTCAGTTGAAACTTGCCCAACGCAAAGATGCGATGGCGCGTGGATTCGACTTGATTGAGTGGACGTTCGATCCGTTCGCCTTGCGTAATGCCTGGTTCAACGTGATGAAACTCGGCGCAACGATGCGGCGCTTTATTCCCAACCTTTACGGCGTGACGACGAGTGCCTTGCACGGCGGACTGCCGACGGACCGTTTGGTGGCAGAGTGGCAACTGCATTCGCCGCGCGTGCAGGCCGCATGCGAAGGGGAGCTGCCTGAATTGCCTGATGGATGTGCGCGCATCACCATGCCGTTGAACTTGCAAGCCGAGCCGCACGCCGTCGCTTTGCAGGCGCAGCTTCGCGGTGAGTTTGAAACGCATTTTGCGGCGGGTTACGCCGTCGTCGGGTTGGGAAAAACTGAAGCAACGGCGGCTTACTTGCTTCAACAAGGCGTACCGTAACCCTGCTTGAAAAAGCCCTGACCCTTCCGTATGCTGCGGCGCGTTTCAAAGAAACAATCCATTCCAAATTCACCAGCAGTAATCTCTTTTCACGAATTCGTCAGAACGCAGGCACGAGGAGTCTTTTTCTATGAAGAAAGAAGTTCTTGCATTGATTCTCGGAGGCGGACAAGGTTCGCGCCTCTTTCCGTTGACGTTGCATCGTTCTAAACCCGCCGTGCCGTTGGGCGGCAAATATCGTTTGATTGATATACCGGTTTCGAATTGCATCAACTCCGGCATTCATTACATATACGTACTTACGCAATTCAATTCGGCTTCGCTCAATCGGCATATTGCGCGCACCTATCGTTTCAGCCGTTTCTCTGACGGTTTCGTCGAAATTCTGGCCGCCGAACAAACACCGACCAATCCAAACTGGTTTCAGGGCACGGCAGACGCGGTGCGTCAGGTGATGATGCACGTCAGCGATTTCGAGCCGGAACATGTGATGATTCTGTCGGGCGATCATCTCTATCAGATGGATTACGCGCGCTATCTGAAACATCACAAAGAGACCAACGCCGACCTGACGATCTCGGTGATTCCGTGCGATGCCGAGCGGGCAACCGGCTTCGGTCTGCTCAAGACCGACGCCACCGGCAGCATCATTGAGTTCCGCGAAAAGCCGCCCGCCGATCAATTGGCTTCGATGGAAGTGGACACGACGACGCTCGGCCTTAACGCTGAAGAAGCGCAACGGCGACCTTATATCGCTTCGATGGGCGTCTATATTTTCAAACACAGCGTATTGCGCGACATGCTCAACCGCGACGAGAAGTTCACCGACTTTGGCGGACAAATCATTCCCGCCGCCATCGGCAACTACAACGTGCAGGCTTATCTGTTCGACGGTTATTGGGAAGACATCGGCACGATCAGTTCGTTCTATCACGCGAATCTGGACATGGCGGCGATTCGCCCACAGTTCAATCTTTACGCCGATCAACAGATTCTTACGCGCCCGCGCTTTTTGCCCGCGAGCAAGTTCGTCAATTGCCGCATCGAGAGTTCGCTGATTTCTGACGGGTGTATTCTCAATCAGGTCAAGATCAATCATTGCATCATTGGTTTGCGCTCGCGCATCGAGAACGGCTCTACGCTCGAACATACGCTGATGATGGGCGCTGACTATTATCAAACGCTCGACGAACTCGCGCAGGAACGCGCCAATGGTTTGCCGTGGATCGGCATCGGCGAAAACACGCATATTCGCAAAGCCATCATTGATAAAAACGTGCGCATTGGTTCGAACGTCAGCATTCTCAACGAAGCGGGCCGCGAACATTTCGACGGCCCCGACGGCAATTACTTCATCCGCGAAGGTATCACTATCGTCCCCAAAGGCGCGACGATCACCGATGGCACAATCATCTAGTGGCGAGTGAAACTTATCAGGATATTTACAAGCCGCCGCTTCAGACGACTAGCCACAAACCACTACGATGCAAATCACGACCAGCACTATCGCCGTCGTCACTGGAGCCGCGTCAGGCATAGGCCGCGCGTTGGCCGTCCAACTCGCGCTACGCGGCGCCATCGTTGCCATTGCTGATGTGAACGAAAGTGGCTTGCAGGAAACGGCTGCGCTCATTGGCGAACGCTGCACAACGCACATAGTAAACGTGAGCAATGAAGCACGCATGAAAGAGTTCGTGGCGGAAGTGGTCGAAGCGCACGGCGCAGCGCACTTGGTCATCAACAACGCGGGCGTAGCCTTGCAGGGCACGGTTGCGCAACTCACGACAGACGAAATCGCGTGGCTGATGGGCATCAACTTTTGGGGCGTGATTTACGGCACGAAATATTTTCTGCCCGTGTTGCAACAGCAACGCGCGGCGCATCTGGTCAACGTCTCAAGCGTATTCGGCCTCATCGGTTTTCCCGGCCAGTCGGCTTATAACGCCAGCAAGTTCGCCGTGCGCGGTTTTACCGAAGCCTTGCGCCATGAACTGGAAGCAGAGAACTCGCCCGTGCGCGTTTCGTGCGTACATCCCGGCGGCATCAAGACGAACATTGCACGCAGCGCTCGGTTGTCAGCCGCATCGGTCATAGACCGTCAGGAAGAGATCGAACGTTTCGAACGCCTCGCGCCGACTTCGCCCGATAAGGCAGCGGCGCGCATCATTCGCGGTGTTGAGCGCAACGAACCGCGCATTCTGATTGGGCCGGACGCCTGGTTCATTGATCGCGTGCAACGCTGGTTGCCGGTGCGTTACTGGCGGTTATTCAAGCCGCTGGTTGAATGGCAATCCGGCAAACTCTGATCATTTTATGGCAAGCTGGCAGGCACGAATCTATTCAAACTTTCTGCGGCTTTATCTCAAGCGCCGCCCTTTAGCCAACCCAGTGGCGAACGTAGCCGCTACGCGTCGTCGTTTCGATCCGCCGCAGTGGATGCGCGTACCGCCGCCGCGCGGCACGCTGGTGCGCGAGCAGACGTGGGGCGAAATCGTGAGCTGGCAAAACGAATCAGCCGCGCGCGCCGTTTATTTTTTACACGGCGGCGGTTACATCTTTGGCAAGGCAGACACTTATCGGTTGTTTAACTCAGTTCTTGCTCGTCGCTTGCAGGCGCGGGTATTCGCGTTGGATTACCGCCTCGCGCCTGAACATCCTTACCCCGCCGCGCTTGATGACGCCGTGCAAGGTTATCTCGACACGCTCAACGCCGTGCATCAACGCGCCGATCAAATTGTATTGGTAGGTGATTCAGCCGGAGGCGGCTTGGTGTTGGCGCTGTTGTTAAAGTTGCGCGAACTCAGGGTTCCGCTGCCTGCCGCCGCGATCACGCTTTCGCCGTGGGTTGATTTGGCTTGCGAGTCTGCTTCACTCACGGCGAATGAAGCGACGGACGTGATGTTTTACGCCGACACGATTCGCGGCTGTGCACCGCATTACCATCAACAGATTTCGCCGCGCGACCCTTTCATTTCGCCTTTGTATGGAGACCTCAACGGCTTGCCGCCTTTGTTGCTTTTTGCCAGTCAAAGCGAAGCCCTGCGCGATGATGCTGTACGCTTTACCGAACGCGCTCGCGCTGCTGGCGTGACAACCGAGCTTCATCTTTACGAAGGTATGCCGCACGTCTGGCCGGTCTTCGCCTTCCTGCCTGAAGCCAAACAAGCCCTCACCCAAATCGAAGAATTTATGCTGAACGTTTGGCCTCGCGCTTGAGCTTAATTGCTGGTTTGGTGGCGTTCATTTCGCGCCAGGCTCGGGCAATGACCGGCTTGATGACGGGCGTGAAAAGCTCATACGCCTTGTCTATGAAATGCAGTTTGTCGGGCAGGTAAAGTTCCATGCGCGGCTGGCGGTGCTTATCGAATAGCACACGGTTCACGTCAATGTAGCCTAGGTTTTTTGCCGCGATGCAATAGCTCTTGATGAGGGCGTTGGTGTCGTCTACGACTTTCCACTTATCCATCTTTTGCGGCGCGCGATTGATCGAAACGAAATAGATGCGCGTCTTGGGCAACGCGGTATGCACTCGTTCGGCGAACTGCTTGAACCGCGTAGCGATGTGTTCAGCCTGTGCGTTCACGTTGATGTCGTTGCTGCCGCAGTAATACACGATGATCTTTGGTTGATAAGGCAGCACGATCTTGTCCAGATAAAACAACTGTTCGTCAGTCCGCGAACCGCCGAAGGCACGGTTGAAAACAGGCAGCGGAGCCATCTGCTGCGGCAGTTTTTTCCACTGGCGAAAGATACTACTGCCGACAAACAGAATGCCGCCTTGCATGGGAGGGTTCATTTCATCGACTTTGAGATAGGCTGCGATTTGCTCGGCAAAGCGCGGCGCGGGCGTTGGTTCTTGCGTCCAGCCGATCATTGGCGACAGCGCCATCAAGCAAAATAACGCCAACGTTTTTATTTGATTCATGTAAGAGCCTTTGCTTACCGTTTGAGTATTGCGCCGTATAAACCTTTTGCTTCGTAGTTTGCAGCATACGCGACTCGCCCGTTCACAAAAACCTGTTCGATTCCCGCAGCCAACTGACGCGGACGCGCAAAACTGGCGCGGTCAGCAATCTTGTTTGGATCGCACAACACCAAATCGGCAAAAGCGCCAGGGCGGATTACGCCGCGATCACGCAAACCGAAAATTTGGGCGGGATAAGAAGTCATTTTGCGAATTGCTTCAGGTAAGCTGATCGTCGCATCACGTTTCACGAATTTATCCAGAATACGCGCGAAGGCTCCGTAAGCCGCCGGATGTGGCAAGCCGCGTCCGTAATCTTCGGCGTCCGTGCAAAAGGCGCAGAGCC
>JANNUY010000156.1:0-3111 GCA_031414155.1 Acidobacteriota bacterium | reverse complement strand
TGATTGCGATGTGATGACGTAAAAATATCCGCCGCCGTAAGTGATAGCTTCGGCATCGGCGAAAATGGCGTTGAGCGGTACGGCCTTTAAGTCACCCGCCTGTTTGCCCAAGTCATTGATCGGCATCCAGACGATTTCGTTTTGGCGTCCGTCATCAACGACAAGCAAGCCGGGAATGCCGGGCACGGCGGCTGCGCCCGAGGCTTCAGGGTCTTTGCCGAAAATGCCGGAGCTAAAGCCCGTCCACTTGCCTTGCGTCAGCTTTACCGTAGCCGCGTTGTTCGACGAACCGCTGTTGCCGCTGTTGCTATTCGTGGCGGTGTTGCCGCCGCCGAATACGCCGAGGTAATACAAAACAATCGGGCCGATGATGGCGATCATTGCGCCCATCACTTGCGCGATGATGCGGCTTAGGTTGCTGGCGCTGGTCAAACTGCTTTTCTCTTTTTCTTTCGCCTCTTTTTCTTCCTTCTTTTTGCGCTTCTTTTCTTCTTCGGCCTCTCGTTCGGCTTCCGACATTGCTATCGGTGCAGCCACGGCGCCGGCTGCTACTGCGGCGGCGAGTGGCGTACCGCCTGCGGTTGTTAGCCCCGCGCGTTTGCGAATCTCTTCGAGCGCGTCGAGCGAGAGCCGTGCAGTTTTGTTTTCGACCGTTTCGGTAGGATTGCGGAAGGTGAACATCACCTTACCCAGTTGAATGCGGTCGCCATGTTTCATCGTCCACGCTTCGGTCGTCAGCCTCGTACCGTTGACGAACGTGCCGTTGCTGCTGCCCAAATCAATGATGCTGTATCCGCCGTCGCGCGTCAGAATGGTCGCGTGCGAACTGCTCACCGTCGTGTCGTTTAGCACCACGCGATTGTGCGGTGCTTTGCCGAGCGCGATTTCGGACTGATTGATCAGTATGTCTAGCTTTTCGCCCGAAGGCAGCACGCCGATCAAACGCGGCGTGAATTGCGCGTCGAGTTTCGCCGCAATCTCGCTGGCAGTAGCGAGTCGCCAGTTAACCGTTTTGTTGATGCGTTTTTTGATTTCGTCGAGCGCGACTTTGTCGGTGGGGTCGGCGACGGCTACGTTCGATTCGCCCGCCGGACTCGCCAGCGGCAGCGCGAGTTTTTCGCGCAGGAAAGCCGGATTCAATTTTTGCGCGAGCGGCACGTCAACTTCAGTCGAACGCAAATCGGCGAGTTGCAAATTGAAAGTGCGGCTCATCAAATCGCGCAGCCCCAATTCAGTAGCGAGCTTTTCAGCAACCAGCACGCGATAGAGACGGCGGCCTTGCAGACTTTTCTGCACGCGCTCCATATCGCTGATGGCGATGAGTTTGTTATTGACCAGCGCGCGTGCCAGCACGTCTTCGGTCGGCGCGGCCACGTTGGCAGGCACCGGCGGCGCACTAGGTGGCGGCGGAGTCCCTGCGGATGCGCTTAAAATCTCTGTCCCTGAAAACGCGACGGTTTGACTGGCCTGCGCGCCTGCCTGCGCGTTGGCTGGTGCGCTCACCGGACGAAAGACCAGCGTGCAATGTCCCACGCGAATCGAATCGCCGCCTTTGAGCGGGGTTGGCACGGCGACGCGTTGGTTGTTGAGATAGGTTCCGTTGCGGCTGCCTACGTCAATTAACATGTGATGCGTACCGTCAAAACGAATCAGCGCGTGACTCGATGAAATGGCGGCGTCGCTCAAAATGATTTCGTTGTCGGGGCCTTTGCCGAGGCGCGTGTCTATGTGAGTGAGTTCGCGTTCCATCGCCCCGCCTTCGCGCAAGGTGATGTGCAAGTGGGCGTGGCCTGATAGGGCAGACGCGGCAGCCGGTTGCGCGCCGCTCGCCATCGGCGGCAGCGGTTGCGAAGCGACCAGCGTCACGCGCGCGGCGCGATCATTGCTCGCTTGATTGCCAAAATTGCCTGATGGAGATGTTGGGGATTGCGTTTCGTTCGACATCGTGGTGAATCCTCGCAGGAAGCGTGATCTTTAGCTTCTATCAAACAGGGGGCAAATGCCTCATGCGTTCAAGAGGATGCGGCAGGGGTAAACAGCCTTACAGTTTATGTTTGAAATGCGTTAATACAGCTTAAATACAGTGGGCCAGCGCGCTTTGTGAAGGCCAGCACGGCGCGGATGCTAATGTAGTTATCCCGTTAAATCAACCGGTTGTTTATCATCGTTCAACACAGTAAAAGGGATAGAAAATTATGCTCGTTGTGAAACTTGTCGCGGCATTTTTCGTACTGAAAGCGCACTAAAGCGTTCGTTTCGTTTTAACAAAAATTATGCAAGCTCGAATTCATTCCATTTTGTTGTTGCTCGTTATTGGTTCGTGTCTGGCGCAAGCTCAGGCGCAATCTGCTGCCCTCAACGCCACTTTGCCCAAGACCGATTCGTCAAACATCCCCGAAGGCCTGTTTGAACGCACCTTTGATCAAGTGTGGCGTACGGTGAAAGACAAGCATTTCGACCCCACGTTCGGCGGGGTGAACTGGGATCAGGTGCGTGTGCGTTATGCCGCGCGGCTCACCAAAATTAAAACCGAAGCCGAGCTTTATCCGTTGTTGCAACAGATGCTGGGCGAATTGCACCAATCGCACTTTCAAGTTATTTCGCCTGACGCTGTGGTGGCCGATGACGAAACGCCGAGCGGTACGGCGACGGCAGGGATCGAATTGCAGATAATCGGCGGGCAAGCAGTCATCAGCGCAGTCGAACCGAATTCGAGTGCCGCACAACTCGGCTTGCGCGCGGGGTTCGCCATCACCAAGGTCGGAGAAAGCACCGTCGCAGAACTGGCGCAAAAGCTGGCGCGCGGCATTGAGACCGCCGCGATCAAACGTTTGCGGCTCGAACGCATGGTGTTGGCGCGACTGAAAGGTGAAGCGGGGAAGACTGTCGCGGTGCAATATCTCGACGGAAGTTCACGACCGCAAACCGCGCAACTCGCTTTGCAACCATACAAAGGCGAATGGTCGGCGGCCTTCGGTAATTTTGGGCCACAGCCCATGCACTTTGTCAGCCAGCGGCTGACGAACGGCGCCAGTTATGTCGGATATATCAAGTTCAATATCTGGGTGACGCCGATGATGGCGAAGCTGCGCGCGGCGCTCAAAGATTTCA
>JANNUY010000155.1:0-3054 GCA_031414155.1 Acidobacteriota bacterium | reverse complement strand
ATTGCTTGATGTAACGCAACCGCTGAAATTCCGGCGCATCAATCAACCGCACCAACAGCGCGTCTTCTGCCCGCGTCTCGGCCAGCGCAATGATGTTGTGAATGGGGTCGCGGTAAAGTCTTTCCATAACGATTGAGGATTGAGGATTGCAGATTGCAGATTGCAGAAACCAAATCTGCAATCCTCAATCAGCATTCCTGTATGAGTCGCGTCAACAACGCCGTGCGGCGGGGGATGTCTTCGATCAGGATGTGTTCGTGTTCGGCGTGCGCGCCTGCGCCGTCAATGCCGAGTCCGTCGAGCGTAGCCACGCCCATCGCCGCTGTGAAATTGCCGTCGGAACCGCCGCCTACGACTGTGTCTTTGAGTACGTGGCCGAGTTCTGCCGCCAGTGAACGAGCGTGTTCAAACAGCGCGACGTTGCGCGGCGAACGTTCCATCGGCGGACGATTGATGCCGCCTTTGATTTCAAGCGCGGCTCCGGCGAGTTGCGGTTGCAATGATTCAATCGTTCGGCACAAGCGTTCGCCATCAGCCTGTTGCCAGAAACGCAAATCAACGTGCGCGACGGCTTCGGCGGGTACGACGTTGCTGGTCGTACCGCCGTTGAACTCGCCGATATTCAGGGTCACGCCGCGTTCGTAATCATTGAGCGCCGCCAACGCCAGCGTATGGTGCGCGAGTTCGACAATCGCGTTGATGCCTTTGGTTGGATCAAGTCCCGCGTGCGCCGCGCGACCTTTGGCCTTGATCTCATAAACGCCAATGCCCTTGCGTCCGGTTTTGACTACGCCGCCCGTGATGGGCGGTTCGAGTACGAGCGCGGCAACCGACTTACGCGCTTCTTCTTCAACCAACGCGCGCGAAGTGCGACTGCCGATTTCTTCGTCACAAGTCAGCAACACCGTCAACGGACGATTGACCGGCAAGCCGAGTTGTTTGATCGCGCGCAAGGCTTCAACCAACGCGGCTATGGGAGCTTTCATATCGAATACGCCAGGGCCGTGCGCCGTGCCTTCATTGGTGACGCGAAAGGGCAAACGCTGTAGCGTACCCAACGGCCACACGGTGTCGAGATGGCCTACGATTAAAAGCTGTTGGCCGTCGGCGTGCGCCGCGTCTTGATGCAGTCGTGCGCACAAATGCGTGCCGTAACCCGCCACCGGCGTGAGTTCGACATAAGCGCCGAGTTCCTGAAAACGTTCGGCGACGAACGCGGCGATTTCGTGCAAGGGCGCTTCCGTGCGCGAAGGCGTTTCGCGTTCAACCAACTGGCGCGCGAGCGATAACACTGCGTCACGGCGCGGCGTAAAGTATTTGAGCAAGTCAGTCATAGAGAATCGTTCTGAGGCCAAACTTTTAAGACGCTTTTTGAAGATGCGAAAGGATAAAGTCAGTGGCTCAACACCCGTACAAACACAGGAGAAAGCCTGCTTGACAAAGAAAAGTGATGATGCACAATGCGTCGGACTCTGACAAGCTCTTACGCGAATCCGTCAGGTTCATCACCCACTGCTTATCCATCATTCATCCATCGTTACTTATTGCCGCACTCGTATTTTATGCAAGGTTGGCAGATTCATCGGTGCCGTTTGTGTGGAAGTGGGTTGCTATGAATAATTCGCGTCATCTTGATCGTTGCTGGCATCTAAAGGAACCAGCACTTAATCACCCCAGTTACAAACTCTAGTAAAAGGAAGAAGTGGAGGAATTATCCATTATGACGAAGTTGAGCCTTTCGATCTCGCGCGCTCTGTTGTTGGGTGCGCTCTTGATTCTGCCCATTGCGGTAAGCGCACAGGCACCGGCGGTAGATGAAAAACAAGCGGCGGCAGAACGCGAATGGTATGCAGCCTGCAACCCTGAAACCGACAAACAGAAGTGCTACGACCTGTCGAAATCGCTAATAGCGAACTTCCCTAGCACAACTTACAAAAAATACGCTCAAGCGAAAATTGATGCAAAAGAGATTAACGATCTCTGGGTTCCTTTCAAAGCTGCGGTAGATGCTTTTTATGCAGCACAGGACGGCCCTAAATTGGACAATCTTTATCGTACAGGCGACGCATTTTTGCAGCGCAGCCCTGGCTATTCTTGGGCTATCGCACAACAAGGTTTGGCAGGCAATGGCTTAGTGTTGCAAGAAACCTATAAAGACCGCGCGAAGGTGAAAGGATATATCCAAAAGGCTATGGATCATTTCGCCGCCGCAAACACATCTGACGCGAAAGCTATGGATCAAAATCAGTGGGCGAATTTCCGCGACAATATTATGTCCACGGGTTATGAAGTTAATGCCTATGATGCCATTGAATCGAAAGGCGATCCGGCGGTGGCATTGGGCTTCATTGATAAAGGCATCAAAGTTAGAAGCACTGTCGCGCCGAATCTCGGATGGAAAAATCCGAACTTCTATTTCCTGCGTGCGCAATTGACCAACGACCAATACACGAAATTAGGCGAGCAATATAAAGCCCTGACCGACGAAGAAAAAGTTGGCGATAAGGGTAAAGAATTGCTCAAGCAAATCGGCACGGTCATTGATAAGCTGATTGCTGATTACGCCCGCGCGATGGCTGCGGCAGCGACGCCTGAGATGCAACCTTACAAGGATGAAGCAAAAAAACGCTTTGACTCGCTGTGGGGTTATCGCACTGGCGCACCGGAAAAGGCGGCGGCCTATTTACAAAGTTACGTTGCGGACCCGACGATTCCAGATACTGAAGTTCCAGCGAAACCGGCTGAGACGGCGATGGCTCCGCCGACCAATATGCCAGCTAGTGGCGGAAGCGGTGTCAAAGTCGCTGCGGGTCAGCAACCTGGAGCAAAAACTCCAGTTAAAGCTGCTAAACCTGCTGCCAAAAGCAACAAAAAGAAACGTTAATCGTTTCTACTTTTTCTGCTTTTTCCTATGAAAGCCAGCTCTTCTCGCAAGGGCTGGCTTTCTTCGTCCTTAGGCTCTGTGCAAGAATGGCAATGCGTGAGTAACGAAGTCATCGAAGTCATAAACAACATGCCAATATCAAACGATACTGTGGGTGAGACGGCGAGCGA
>JANNUY010000154.1:0-10477 GCA_031414155.1 Acidobacteriota bacterium | reverse complement strand
CTGCCTGCGGCGTGGCGACGCGAAGGCAATCACGATCTCGAAAAAGCCCTGGCCGAAGCGTGGCGCAAGGCGCTCAACGAAATCGCTCTGCCCGCCAATAACGATGACGACGAAGCCTTGCAAAACCAATGGCGCGAATGGCAGCCGCTCTGGTTGCAACGCATCGCCCGCGCGCAAAAGTCTGATGATGTATCCACTCTCTTCCTGCACGCGCACGACACGGCTGGGCAGACCACCAAAGATTACGTGTTACTGCTCGGCAATGAAAAGAAAGCCAATCTGTTTATGGCGACGGCGCTCGTGCAAGCCTTGCCGCGTTGGGCCGAAGAGCAACGCGGTTTCACCGCGCAACGCATGCAAACCTTGCAACTCAGCGAAGCCGTCAAGCCTTTGCCCGCCGCCTTGCAAACCTTTTTGTTGAATCACGCGCCCGCCGCTGTGGCCTATCAATTCGGTCAGGTGATTCGCGCGGACGAATACAAAAAATCGTGGATCGCCTTTCAGCAATATCACCTGCAAACCCAAAGCGCCGTGCTGGCACAGGTGCAAGGCGACACGTCGGCGCTGCGCCAACAACTTGCAGCAATGAGCAAGCAATTGGCGGCACTCGCGCTCTCAAGTGATTACACACAGGCCAATGCCGATGCGTTGGCTGAATGTTTGGCCTACGCGCGCGCCACCCGCGCCGAACAGCGCGAATTGGCTGACACCTTCGTCCGACAATTGCGCGGCATGCAATTGATAATTGTAGCGACTGTCGAAAAAGCCAAAGGCGAGATCATTAAATCACAAGAGAAACAAACCGAGACGTTGATCGCGGATAATCAAGGCGGCGTAAGACGCATTGAAGCTGGTTTGCAGGAGGGCTTCGGCTATTTAGCGCGAACGATAGAAAACAAAGGCTTTGTCACAGAGCGCGTCTCGCCGCCTGACTGGCGGGCTTATTACGAGGAATGCGTCAAGCTCTGGTCAAATTCAGAGTGGGAATTGCAACGGCGCTTTGTCAGGCTGACGTTGCGAATGTTGCACGAAGATAAAAAGGGCGAGCAAACCTTGCGGCAAGACCCGCCAAACACCTATCAGGGGCTGGATGAATTGCTGTTGGCGCGTCCTGAATTTCCCGTGTTGGTAGTGTTGGGCGATCCGGGTTGCGGCAAGTCTACGTTGTTGCGGCATCTGCAATTAATTCATAGCCAGGCGCGGTTAGCGGACGGCGAACCGGAAATCTCAATCTTGCTTTCGCTAAACCGGTATAACGGCAAACAGAAGACTCCGCGCGAATGGTTGCGGGAACAATGGAAAACTTTTTATGCGGAATTGCCGCCGTTTGATGAAGTCTTGCGCACGCGGCGTGTATTGCTCTTGCTGGATGCGCTCAACGAAATGAAGCCCGCGCCGCGCTTGGATAAAATGTTTCGTGCGTGGCGCGATGAAGTGGAAACGCTGGCCGAGCAAGGCCACCGCGTCGTGCTGACTTGCCGTGAAGATGATCTCAGGCTGCCATTTGTCGGGAAAAAAGGTAAATACGCGCCGCAAGTGACGGCAGATTTATTATCCCCAGAACAGATGCGTGAGCTTGTTACGCTTTATGCTCCTGAATATGAGGCGACCATTTGGGCGGAGTTAGATGCTGATGAAGACTTGCGTAAATTTTATAGCAATCCTTTTTTCCTCAACTTGCTTTGCCTGGTAGTCAAAGAGGATGAGGGAGTCTTCCCAAAAGGCCGCGCCAGTTTGTTCACCAGATATGTGCTGGCTTCGTTGAAGCGCGAGTTTAACGAACATTCAGACTGGTATCTTAAGCAAGGTTTGTTGACGCGCCGCGATCAAGACTTGTTGGCGCGCTTGCGCAGCAAGACGGAACTCGATTTCAGCTTGCCCGAAGGCGGCTTGCTCATTCCCAAATTGCGCGATCTGGCGTTGGCGATGCACCGGCAAGGCGGTGAAACCAGCGTGGATTATGACGAAGCCAAACGCCTGTTAGCCGATGACACGCACGCCGAACTAATTCTCGAAGCCGCCGTTGGGTTGAATGTGCTGGATAAAACCGACTGGCAAATCAAATTTTATCACCATCAGTTGCAGGAATATTTTGCCGCGCGCCAGTTCGCCCTCACACCTGAATGGGACTTGGTGACGCCTGATTGGTCGGCAGAAAAATTCACTGCTGAACACGCCAGTTTGCCCAAAGGCGCAGCCTTGCCCGCCCTCAAGCAATCGCACTGGGTTGAGACCATCGTGATTGCCGCACCGATGGCAAAGAATCCCAATCCCAACGCGTTCATTCGTGACTTGCTGGCAGTTAATCCGGTGTTGGCGGCACGCTGTGCGTTGTCGGCTGACTTGACCTTACAGCCTGAATTGAAAGCTGACATTCAAGCGCGGTTGCGCGAAATGTTGCTTGACCAAACGCTTGACGTGCGGGCGCGCATTCAGGCGGGCGAACAACTCGGCTGGCTGGGCGATACGCGCTTCACGCGACATCAAGGGAAGGAAGGCGATTATTTGTTGCCGCCTTTTTCAAAAACGATTGCTGCGGGCGACTATCCGGTGGGCTTGAAGGGCAGCGATTACCCAGATGAACAGAAGGCGACGCGCGTAAAGCTGAACGCTTTTCGCATAGCGGCTTTTCCCGTGACGAATGCGGAATACCAATTGTTTATCGAAGCAGGCGGCTATGGCGACGAGCGTTGGTGGGATACGCCTGACGCGCTTGATTTCTTGCGCACCGGCGCACTTGAACAGCGGCGCGATGGTCGGCGACAGACGCGCAAAGCTTTGCAAGACGGCAAGTGGACAGAAGCGCGCTTGCGCGAATTAGGCGAAGAGCGCGGTTGGAATGAGGCGACGTTGGATGCCTATCTCAAAACGCTGACGCTCGAACCTGATGCTTTTGAAGAATGGCTTATTGAATTGTTTCAAAGTGTCGAGCCACCCACGTTGCCTGCCTTTTGGGATGATTCGGGGTTTAACAATCCATCGCAACCCGTAGTCGGCGTGTCGTGGTATGAGGCGCGTGCTTATTGTCATTGGCTGACCGCCACCATGGGCGATGGACACATCTTTACTTTGCCGACCGAAGCCCAATTTGAAGCGGCGGCGCGTGGGAAAGTGGGACGGCTTTATCCTTATGGCGATAAATTTGAAATGGGAAGAACCAATACGGCGGAAAGTCGCATTCGTCGCACGACGCCCGTGGGTATCTTCGACAATGCCACGCCAGAAGGCGCTTATGATCTTTCAGGCAATGTGTGGATGTGGACGAATTCGCTTTATCAAAAATATCCCTATGACCCCAACGACGGACGCGAAAACCCTGAGACCAGCGGCAATCGTGTCCTGCGGGGCGGCTCGTGGTACTTCGATTTTGTGTTCGCGCGCGCCGTCAACCGTAACTACGGCGTGCCCGCGAACCGCGACAACGATAACGGTTTTCGGTTAGTGTTGGTGAGTCCCCCTTCTTGAACCACTGATCACTGTTCTTGGGCGGTGCGCGAAGCGCAGGCGCGTATGCGCCAGCCCTCCTGCGCGTAGCGCAGACGATTTTTTTTTGCTTTTTGAAATTTTTGCATGGCCTGACGCGAAGCGTGTCCGTAGCCCGACCGTTAGCGAGGGCTACCTCGGCATTGCGCCCTTCGGCATCGGCAAGCGCCTCGTGACTGTAGCCCTCGCTAACGGTCGGGCTACGGACACGCTTCGCCATGGCGTTACAACTCATCCGCTTGATTCGGTCGCGTATGCACGAACCCTTGCCCCAACACGCGCTCGCGCAAGCGCCAGGTGTCGGCATAACGAACGTAATTGATCCAGCCTTGCACCGAGGCGTCGAATTCGGCAAAGCTGATTTTGCCGTGGCAATAGTCGTCCCAGTTTGACCGCAAGCGGCGCGAGAATTTCACGACGTTACGTGCCTTGACGCGACGATGCGTAGGGTAAACGACGAAGCCCAGCCACGGGATGCCGTGCGTGCAAGGAATAACCTGCGCGGGCGGCCCGTGCATCGTCAGCCGCGTAACCTGTTAAGCGGCACAGTCTTGTTTAGATTCAACGCGAACGGTTGGTCTGGTACTTTCTGCGCGGCTGTGCCGCAGTGATGTGCGGCAAGTCTTTGACTTGCCGGAAGGGTTCGCCAATCTCTTCGGGCTATGCCCGCATTGTCTTAATGCGCGGCGACGCTGGGGCATAGCCCCTTTCATTGATGATGCGTTCGCGGCAAGTCAGAGACTTGCCGCACATCACTCCGGCACAGCCGCAAAAAACATGATGAGTTTGAGAGAAAACGAAACGCACCGCGTTAGAACTCGCCCCGTCGCCGGGTCGCTTCGTCTCTCCTTCTCTCTGTCTCTCTTTCTCTCTGTCTAAAAACAGATGCCCAAAAGCCGAAAAATCATTTTGCTGTTACTGGCTTTGCTCGCGCTGCTCATTGGCGGTACGGCGGGTTACGCCTTGATCGAAGGCTGGTCGTGGTTCGATGGGTTGTATATGACCGTCATCACGCTGGCGACGATTGGCTATGGCGAAGTGCATCAGCTTTCGCAGGCAGGGCGGGCGTTCACGATTTTGCTGATCTTTTTTGGCGTAGCCTTTTTCGGCTTTTTGCTTTCGCTGCTGACGCAAACGTTGATCGAGAGCGAATTTGCCAACCGCTTTGGGAGGCGCAAAGTGTTCAAAAGCATTGACCAGTTAAACCAACATTACATCCTGTGCGGCGCGGGCAAGGTCGGACTGCGCATCATCGAAGAGATGAAACGCAAAAACGTGGACGTCGTCATCATCGAACGCGACGAAGCTGTTGTCGTATGCGCGAAGACGATTTCGCCGACGCTGTTGAGGCACTTGTCTAACGCAAATGACTTTCGCACAATCTCGCTTCGTAACCGATTCAAACTTTTCAGGAGAAAACATCCCAATGCAGAAATTTGCTTTTTTATTAGCGGTAATTGGTTTGGTCACGGTGGCTTGGTTAGCGGCGGCACGCGAGCCAGCTATGCCGTCAGCGGCGGCTCAAGCCCAGACGAAAGAACTGGCACTGCCTGGCGAAAAACATCTCGCCAATATCAAACAACTCACGTTTGAAGGCGAAAACGCTGAAGCCTATTTTTCACGCGACGGCAAGAAATTAATCTTTCAGCGCGCTGCCAAAGGCGATGGATGCGACCAGATTTTCTCGATGAATCTGGACGGCTCAGACATGAAGATGATCTCGAACGGCGAAGGCAAAACGACTTGTGCTTACTTCACGCACGACACCAAAAACATCGTTTACGCTTCGACGTTTAAGGCTGATCCGAAATGCCCGCCCAAACCCGATATGTCGAAAGGCTATGTGTGGTCGTTATATCCGGGCTTTGAGATTTTCAAGGCAGGTCTGGATGGCAAGAACCCGAAAGTGATGGCTGCGTCGCCGCGCTATGACGCCGAAGCCACGATTCGCGGCGACGGCAAGATCGTGTTCACTTCGTTGCGCAGCGGCGATCTCGAAATCTGGACGATGGATAAAAACGGCAAGAACCTGAAACAACTCACCACGACGCTGGGTTATGACGGCGGACCGTTTTGGAGTTGGGACGGCAAGCTGATCGTTTATCGCGCTCATCATCCCGAAACCGATAAAGAAAAAGCCGATTACACCGCGCTGCTCAAAGAAGACATGATCCGCCCCACCAAACTCGACCTGTGGGTGATGGACGAAAACGGCAACAACAAACGCCGCGTTACCAATTTCAACAAGGCCAGCTTCGCGCCGTTCGTTTTCCCCAACAATAAACGCATCATCTTCTCGTCAAACATTGACGACGCGCGCGGACGCAACTTCGATCTTTATTCGGTAGACCTGGAGGGCAAGAATCTCGAACGCATTACGCTGAACGACACTTTCGACGGCTTCCCGATGTTCACGCCCGACGGCAAGAAACTCGTCTTTTGCTCGAATCGCAATGCGGCAAAACAGGGCGACACGAATGTGTTTATCGCCGACTGGGTGGAATAAAAAAGCAATTTGCCACAGAGGCACCGAGACACAGAGCGAAGAAAAGCTGTTCACCAAGACCTAAGAAAAACCTCTGTGACTTTGTGCCTCTGTGGCGCGTTTTGCGTATGTGATAAAAAGAAAAGCGACGAGGCTGATAGATCGGCCTCGTCGCTGTTGCTTTTTGGGTTGCTGCTTTTTACTTCGGCGCTTTATCGGTCAAGTCGGCGACTTTGGCCTTCGGCGCTTCGGCTTGCGTGATTTTCAGGAAGCTGTCGCGATCCGCTTCGTTGGCATACATCGGACTGTGTCCGACGATTTGGCTGTTGGCGGCTTTCAGCACATAACGAAAGCGCCCGTTGTCGAGCGTTTGCTTTTCATAACGTCCGGCGTCGCCCGAATTTTTCTTGACTGAAGCTACGCCGTTCTCAGCGCTGCTTTGCGCGTTGTAAAGTTCGCTCGATAACAAAATCTCGCCGTTATCGAGCATCAGGTTGAAATAGAACTGACCGGTGCTAGCCAGTTTAACTCCAAAAGTTGCAGCCATGTTTATTGCTCCTCGTTAACTTGTTAAAGCAGGTTGAAGGTTGACGCGTAGTTGAAGTCACTGCTTTCCAGCTAGCGCGCAGAGCATAAGTTACGTTGTGATGTGGGGGTTGGATAATGCCACCGTTCACCTTATGGCCTTTTAGCCTTTTATGGAAAGATGCCTAACTCCAGATAATCGCGGGCAATCTTTTCAATCGCGTTGAAAAAAGCCGCCGTGCGCAAATCGGGCATGTCTGGATGAGCGCGTTTCGTCACCAGAATTTCCTGATAGGCCACGACCATCGTTTCTTCTAAACCCGAACGCACAAAATCTAATTCGTCAGGGCCTTTGGCAACAACCGCGCGTTGGTCTTCGGTGAATTGCTTGCCGGTTAAAACTTCGATGGCGTGCAGCATGCGACGCTCTTGCGATTCTTCATAACGCTTACCCATGCGTCCGATCTTGACGTGCGAGAGATTTTTCAGCCATTCAAAATAAGACACCGTCACGCCGCCCGCGTTGGCATAAATATCCGGCACGACCAACACGCCTTGCTTCGTCAAAATATCTTCCGCCTCGAACGTAGTCGGCCCGTTCGCGCCTTCGACAATAATCTTGGCCTTGATGCGCGGCGCGTTTTCTTCGGTGATTTGGTTTTCGAGCGCGGCGGGAATCAAGATGTCGCATTCGAGTTCGAGCGCCGCTTTACTGTTGGCAATGTTCGTCGCGCCGGGGAAATTCAAAATCGAACCGGTCGCTTTGCGATGCTGAAAGACTTCTTCTTCATTCAAACCGGCTTCATTCAAAATCGCGCCTTCACGTTCGGCGATGGCAATGATGGTCGCGCCGCCTTCTTCACGGCAAAATTTGGCGGAGTGATACCCCACGTTGCCCAAACCTTGCACGACGACGCGCTTGCCTGCGATGCCAACCGAGAGGCCGAGCTTATCCATGTCTTCTTTTTGCAGACAGCATTCGCGCGTGGCGTAAAACACGCCGCGTCCGGTCGCTTCGCGTCTGCCCAACACGCCGCCTTGCGAAACGGGTTTGCCGGTGACGCAGGCCGCCGCGTCGAGTTGTCCGGGGTTCAACGCCGAATAGGTGTCGGCAATCCAGGCCATCTCGCGTTCGCCGGTGCCGTAATCAGGTGCGGGTACGTCAAGGCCGGGGCCGATGAAATTTTTCTTGGCGAGTTCGTGGGTGTAACGGCGCGTGATGCGTTCGAGTTGGTCGAGATTATATTTCGTCGGATCAATTTGCACCGCGCCTTTGGCTCCGCCATAAGGCAAATCTACGATGGCGCATTTATAGGTCATCAGCGCGGCGAGGGCTTTCACTTCGTCTTCGTTGACCTCTTGCGCGTAACGAATGCCGCCTTTGACGGGCAGCTTGTGATGACTGTGTTCGACGCGCCAGGCCTTGATAACTTCGACGCCACCATCAGCAAGGCGCAGCGGAAATTCAAAAGCATAGACGCTGTTGCATTGTTTGATCTCTTCGAGCAAGCCCGGCGGATGCTTGCTGAATTTCACCGCGCGTTCAAAACAGCGATTGACGTTTTCGTAAAAATTGGCGTGTGACGACATTAACTCGGCTCCTTGTGTGGTGTTGATTGATTGGTTCTGTGAGCGACAGCGCGCGCATTCTAGCCAGCCAGCCAGAACGCGGCAAACCGCGCCTTATACGACAATTGACAGTCTTTCTGAACCTTCCTTATAGTGCCCGTCGTTCAAGCAGTTATCACATCATGCAAGAAATCTGGCACGGGCATTCAGGCAATCCTTCCTATTCAATCAAACCGCCATCCGAACTACCGCCTTGTTGCGGAACCGGCTGTGCCGTTTGCGTATTGGATATGGTGGAGGATTGCGCGCCCTCGAAACCTCTGGGTTGGCAGGAAGCGCATAACATTTTGCCCGCTTGCTGTAACACCGGTTGTTTGATTTGCGTGCAGGATCACCCAGAGCTTTATCCCAACGGGCGGCCTGACCAAACGCAGATGCTGGATTTGCTTGAAGCGATGGAAACTGCTGAACGTTCGCTGTCTTAACCCCTTTCGCATTATCAACCCGACAATCAGGAGAATCGCCTTATGGCTACACCCGCCAAGCCCAATAGCAGTGAGCAATTCACGCCGTATGTTTCTGCGTCTACGCTGCTGCCCGAATTCACGCCGCGCGCTGTTATCTTGGGCGCGCTGTTCGGTATCATTTTTGGCGCTTCGACGGTTTATCTGGGACTGAAAGTCGGCCTCACGGTGAGCGCCTCAATTCCAATTGCCGTGTTAGCCATCACCGTGTTGAAGGCCTTCGGCAAGGCTTCGATTCTCGAAAACAACATCGTACAAACCACCGGCTCCGCCGCTGAATCCATCGCCGCCGGCATTGTCTTTACCATTCCCGCGCTATTGATTTTGGGTTTGGACATAGACATCACGCGCACTTCGCTCATCGCAGCGGCCGGCGGATTGCTCGGCGTATTGCTGATGATTCCCTTGCGGCGTTCGTTGATCGTCAAAGAACACGGCACGCTGCCTTATCCCGAAGGCACGGCGTGCGCCGATGTTTTAGTCGTAGGCGAAAAAGGCGGCTCGGATGCGAAAACCGTTTTCCTCGGCTTTGGCGTAGGTCTCGTTTTTAAGTTCCTGATGTCCGGCTTCAAATTCTGGAAAGAGATTCCGGCGAAGGTGTTATCCGGCTATCAAGGCGCGCGAGTCGCGGCGGAAATTTCGCCTGAACTGTTGGGCGTCGGATATATCATCGGCCCGCGCGTAGGTTCATATATGCTCGGCGGCGGCATCATCTCAGCGTTGATCTTAGTGCCGATGGTGAAATTCTTCGGCTCAGGGCTGACGACGAATATCTTCCCTGCGCCGCCGGGCGAACTGATTGCGAATATGTCGGCCAGCCTCGTGTTTGATCGTTATGTGCGTTACATCGCGGCGGGCGCGGTGGCGATGGGCGGCATCGTGAGCTTGATTCGTTCGCTGCCGACCATCGTGCAAGCCTTCAAAGCCGGATTGAAAGATTTCACCGGCGGCAGCGTCGCCAGCGCTTTGCGCACCGAACGCGACATTCCGATTCCTTACGCGATGGGCGGCATCGTCGTCTTGTTGCTCGCCATCGTGCTGATTCCCAAATACGAAGTGAACCTGATTTCCGCGCTGATGATTCTGATCTTCGGCGCGTTTTTCGTGACGGTGTCTTCGCGCATCTGCGGACAAATCGGTTCGACCTCGAATCCAATTTCAGGGATGACAATTGCGACGCTGTTGTTCACGTCGTTGCTGTTTCTCTTTCTGGGTTATACCTCGCCCGCCGACCGCGTCATCGCTCTCACCGTAGGCGCAATCGTTTGCGTCGCGGCGGCGAACGCAGGCAACACGTCACAGGATTTGAAGACCGGCTTTCTCGTAGGCGCTACGCCAAAATACCAACAGATGGGCTTGCTCGTAGGCGCGCTGACTTCGGCGCTCGTCATCGGCTGGACGCTCGACTTCCTCAATCGTTCGGCGATCAATTTGCTGCCGGTCAACTATCCGACGTTTACGGTTCCGGCTGAGAACATCAAAAACACCTGGACGGATTCACCCAAAGTCGAAGACGGTAAGACCTATCGCGTCGCGCAATTCCCTATCGAAGTTTCTCTCGACGAAGGCCGCAACCGCATTCAAGCAGGCAAATACCTCGTCGGCGAAGACGGCAAGTTGCATTACCTCGTCAACCCCGGCGTAGGCGGCATCCGCCAAATGGTCACGGCGACGATTCCGGCTGAACTCGCAGGCAAGTCGTTCTTATCTGGCACCGAAAGTGGCTCCGTCAAAAAGACCGGACAAGCGCGCGGCATGGACGATCAAATGTATGACCGCGTCAACGTCAAAGAAGGTTCGCGCGAATTCACGTTGCTGGTTGACGCCAACGGTTCGCCTAAGTTTTCGATTGAAGAAATGACCGGCAAGCTCGACGCGCCCAAAGCCGCGC
>JANNUY010000153.1:0-5777 GCA_031414155.1 Acidobacteriota bacterium | reverse complement strand
CGGAATCGTTCAACTATGGCGAAATCGGAGAATTTGTAATCTTCGAACTTGGGCCGGATGGTAAAGCGACCCGCATGAAATTTGGCGAGAACTACTCCCCTCGGCTGAAGTAAGTTGATTACGCCGCGAATGTGTTGGACTGCTCACTTCTTCACTTCCGCCGTCCAATTCAATGCCACATGGATCGGCGGCGTAAGTGCGCGGTCCGTCACGACGCTGGTCAGGAAGCGTTGGCCGTCCTTGCTGGGCGCGTAATTGATGCCTTCGATTTCGAAGAGTGGACGCGATGCACTGACCTGGAATTCTGTCCCGCCGTTATTGACGCTGGTCGCCATCAATAGCTTGCCTGAGAGATAAAACAACTCTTTGCCGTCAGCGCGCCAAGCGGGGTTGTTGCCCCCACTTTTTGAAATCCGCCACGCACGACCGGGTTGCGGGAATTGCGTGACGTAAACTTCAGCGGCTCCCGTTTCGTCTGAAACATAAACGAGCCAGTTTCCGTCCGGTGAAACTTTAGCGCCACGTTCATCCGCTTTCGTTTGGAGCAATGGCTGGGGCTTGCGTTCGCCAACCATTGGCAATGACCAAATGTCGGTGCGCGTCTGCGGATCGCCCATCGCGTAAATCAAAACCTTTCCATCGGGCGACCACGAGAGCGGATAGGTTTGAAAGCGCGTTTCGAGCAAGCGATCTTCTGGCGCGGTCCCCGTGGTGCGCTTGAGATAAAGATTCAGCGCCGAATTGCGCGCCGAGGCAAACGCCAACTGCTCGCCATCGGGCGACCAGACGGGAAAGAAGTTGGCGCTGTCGGTGTCGGTCACGAAGCGGGTAGCCGTACCTTGCGCCAGATTTAATTGCCAGAGCGAGTTGAGTCGGTTCGGCTCGTTACGAATCAGGGCTACTGAACGATCATCGGGCGACAACGCGAAACTCGTCCAGGGTTCGGCGGTTCCGGCTTCGCCCAGCAGCTTGCCGCTGCGGTCACGCCAAGTCAGTTGCGCGACATCCATCTCACGGTTTTGCAGGTAAGCGAGGGTTCCATTTGCAGCGGTCGTAAAGCGTGCATTGCCGGTCAAGCTGACGATTACGTTTTCGGCTACGCGAAACGGTTCGCCTTTTAGTTCGAGCCGGTCAGGATCGAAAGCCCGCGCTAATAACGTATTGCGATTGAGCGCGTACAAAACAAAGCCCGCCTTTGAGTCTGAAGCTGACCACGCTGCCCGCGTAGCGTTCGCACTGTCAGCACTGAGCGCGATCAACAGTTTGCGTTCTTTGTTGTTGAGCGAGCCGACATAAATGCCGTGGTTGTCTTTGCCGAAAAGGTGAAACAGATAATGCTCGCCATCGGGCAGAAAAGACGGATAGTCGTGATTGGTTTCGCCGAGCGCCGCGTCTAAGTTGGTGACGACTTCGGATTTGCCGCCTGCTGCATTCACGCGCGAAAGCGCAGCTCCATCGCCTGCGCAAAACAGGATGACGCCGTTCTGGCTCCAATCGCCGCCACGTCCTGCTCCGGCGGGGCAGATGATTTCGATCACGCTCGACCGCGTATCAATTTTTTTCAATTTGTTGTCAGCGAAAAACGCGATGGAGTTTCCATCCGGCGACCAGAAAGGGGAATCGGCTCCTTCAGTACCCGCGAGCGGTTGCGTCGTGAAAGAATCCAATTGTCGCAGCCAGAGTTGTCGCGTTTTCCCCGTTGATGCGCTGAAGGCCAAGCGTCCACCGTCGGGTGAGAGCGCCAGATCAGGAGCCTGTGACGAAAGCGTGCCGGTGTCTTTGGGCAGCGGAATCGAAAGGCGCGTCACACGCGCTTCAGGCGACGACGGGCGCAGGAACCACATTGTTGAAATTAACCCCGCCGCCAGTAGCAAACTGATTGCCGCCCACAT
The DNA here is from genome assembly GCA_031414155.1 of Acidobacteriota bacterium. GTDB lineage: Bacteria > Acidobacteriota > Blastocatellia > RBC074 > RBC074 > JACPYM01. Next base: position 3,885 of record JANNUY010000153.1, on the reverse strand, counting down.
GTACCGCTCGCGCTTGAAGTTCGTTGTTGCGGCCTTTTCCGGTTCACCAGACTTCAGCATCAGTTGTGGCTGCGAGTCAGAGAAACTGGACACCGCTTCGATGGCGAAGCCCAGATCACTTGCTGTTTGAAAGCGCCGCTCAGGGCGTTTCTCAAGACAGTGCCGCGTGACGCGCTCAAGGTGCGGCGGGATTTGATAGTTCGCCGTAGTGATTTCGAGCGGATCAACTTTGACAATCGCTGCCATGACTTCGGCGAAGGTGTCGCCTTGAAAGGCGCGCCGTCCGGTCAGCATTTCATAAAAGATAATGCCGAAAGAAAAAATGTCTGACCGATGATCGGCCACTTGCCCGCGCACTTGCTCCGGCGACATATAACCCACCGTACCCATCACTACGCCTGGCTCGGTTTGCGGCGTTTGCATCATCGTCTCAGCCTCGGTACTGCCAACCAGCCCGACCATTTTGACGGGGTTTAACTTGGCTAACCCGAAGTCGAGAATTTTGACGCGGCCTTCGGTCGTGACGAAAAGATTAGCGGGTTTCAGGTCACGATGCGTGATTCCTTTTTCGTGAGCGGCGGCGAGTCCCTGAGCGATCTGCCTCGCGTAATCCAGCGCCTGACGCAGCGGCAACGGCCCGTCTTTGAGCAGCGCCCGCAACTCCGTGCCTTCCAGCAATTCGGTGACGATGTAAGGCGTTCCCTGATGCGCGCCCGTGTCGTGAATCGTGAGTATGTTCGGGTGGTTGAGCGCGCCAGTGGCTTTGGCTTCGAGTTCAAAGCGGCGTAAGCGATCAGGATTGCTGGCGAAAGAAGCGGGCAGCACTTTGATCGCTACGGCGCGGTCAAGGCGCGTGTCGCGGGCGCGATAAACTTCGCCCATGCCGCCCGCGCCCAGCCGCGAGCGAATTTGATAATGTCCGATTTGCTGTCCCACCAGCTCGACCGTCGGCGGTTGCGTGAGCATGTTCGCAGCCAATTGCATGGCAGGTTGGTCGAGAAATTCCTCCGCCTCGTGGTGATGCGCCAAGAGTTCTTCGACGGCGGCGCGCAACTCAGCATCCGCGCCGCAGGCTTGTCGCAACCAGTCGGCGCGCTCCGCCGGAGCGCGTTCCAGCGCTTCATCAAAAAGGATTCCGATGCGTTGATAGGTCTCAGGAGTCATGACGTGGCGTTTAACTGCTGGTGTAACCAAGCCTGCGCCATGCGCCAATCGCGGCGCACCGTACTGAGCGAAACGCGCAAGACTTCAGCGGTTTCTTCCAGGCTCAAGCCCGCGAAAAAGCGCAACTCGACGGTGCGCGCCTGACGTTGATCGAGTTTTTCCAAATCATTCAAAGCGTCATCGAGTTTGACGAGATCGGGATTATTGCGCGCGCCAACCTCTACTGCTTCAGCCAGCGAAACCTGAACGGCTTGCCCGCCGCGTTTGAGCGCCTGCCGCTCGCGTGCAAATTGCACGAGGATGTGGCGCATTAACGTAGCCGCTACGCCAAAAAAGTGCGCGCGGTCTTGCCATTCGACCTGCTGCCAATCAATCAGCCGCACGAAGGCTTCATTGACCAGCGCCGTTGTTTGCAAGACGTGGCCCTGCCGTTCGCCCGCCAGATAGCCGTGCGCCAGCCGGTGCAATTCGCGGTAAACCAGCGGCGTCAGTTGTTCGAGCGCAGCCTGTTCTCCTTGTTTCCAGGCGACGAGCAAGCCCGTGATATTCGATGTCGTTGCGAGTGTCATAGCTTTTGAAAGTTGTCGCGGCTTTTGAAGTAGTGACAAAGTACCACACGCGCGGCGCTTTCAGCCATCGCAACGGTAGCGCAACTTCGCCAAGGTTGCGCCGTTCGCCAAACGACAAATCACTTCGGCACAGAAAGCTCACACGCACCACGTTGCCAGCCTAATGAGACGTTTCGCCACCGATGCGTTGCCTGCCCGACTGCGCAACGTTACCCCGCGAAAATTTTTTTTGAAATCGGTGAACACTTTGGCTCTCCGATTACCCCTTATATAGTGAAGGCAACAAATCACACTCGCTGGCGACGATGGGCAATGACTCGCCCGCGGCAATTTTTTAACCGCAACGTAGGAGAAAAATGAACAAGCTCAAAATTCGCAAAACTGGCATTGCTTTACTGATGCTGACACTGGTAGTTGGCAATCTGACGATAGGTGGTTGGGCTAAGGCGCTGCACGCTGCCAACGTCATCCCGGTTCCCAATGATCCACATATTGCTGAGGTGACCTTAGGCCATGACGCAAAGATGACCGAACCCACCGAAGAGTATGACTCGGAAGACACGATCTTCGCGGAGGTCGAACTCGCGGAGAATGAAAAGACCCTCAGGGTCAAAGGCAGGCTGCATGTGATCGAGGTTCCAGGGCAAAACGCGGGACCGATAGCAGCGCTTGACCTGATCCTCACGGTGCCGGCAGGCAAAGAAACGGTCAACTTCCAGTGGAGCAATCCTACCAATGGCTGGCCGAAGGGAAAGTACAAGTTTGAGGCTTTGTTGATTGACGCAAGCGGTAAAACGATAGACGCCGAGTCGCACGAATTCATGGTGGAATAAGGCTAATAGCCTCAGTGCAAAGCGACCGTGCAAGCAAGAGCTAACCTATGACATCACGCGGGAGATAGGGCGAGTTACCGCGCTACCTCCCGCCCAGTCAATCGCATTAAAACTCAACACCCAATCCACCTTGCCAAACGAACCTAATATTATTTTCAGTTCGCTGAACACTTTTGCCTGCCGATTCCCCCTTACTCAATAGAAGGCACATAGAAACTGTTTCCCAGTTGCCTTTGCACCTGCCTCGCATGAACGCGGGGCGTGACAACTTATTCACAGAATTCAGGAGATCAGAAATGGACAAGATCAAAGTATGCAAAAACGGCATTGCCTTGCTGATGTTGGCACTGCTGGCTGGCAATTTGACGATGGCTGGTTCGGCAAAGACGGTTCCGCTCACCGGCGCGCAACCGCAACAAGGCAAGAAGCCGCCCGCTAAAGTACTGGTTCCCGCTGACTGGATCACGATCGAAGATGAAGAAGTAGGATACTCATTTGAAGTTCCGAAGGGGACGAAACACACGATTGAGAAAAAGGGTGCCGTGGCTTTTATTCACGCTACTCCGCCCGCACCGATTGCCGTTTCGGTAGTCGTGCTGGCTTACAAGAACCGGAAATATACCAAAGAAAACTTGCTGGAACTTGCGATGGGGACGATGAAAGGGTTGGGCGCAACAAGCATGACCCCCGGCGAACTGGTCGAAGTGAGCGAGGAATACAGTGTGGCAGATTACACCGGGACTTCTCCGGCGGGCGCTTTCAGAGGCAAGGCGTTGGTGGCGACGGGTGTCAATGACAGTTACGTGATGATGGCTGCTGCCGAAGAGGCCAAATTCAAAGCCAACGAAGAGGTTATTGATGAACTCTGGGGCAGCTTTTCCATTCTTGCTTCGGGGGCGCATATCAGCGATCTGACCTTAGGCAAAGACAAGGCGATGCGTCAGCCCGCCGAAGAATTCACCACGACTGAAACGATCTATGCGGCGGTCAAAATCTCAAAAAATGAAGGGACCGTCACAGTTAAAGGCATGTTGCACGTGGTTGAAATTGCCGGGCGAAAGCAGGGCCGATACCAGCGACGGAAATCACGTTAACGATCAAAGGTAATAACACGGCTAACTGCCAGTTCAGTAAGCCGACCAAGGGCTGGCCGCTCGGAAAGTATAAGTTTGAAGCCGTGGTACTCAATGAAAAGGGAGAAGCAACTGATGCCCAATCGCAGGAATTCACTGTGAATTGAGGTTAGCAGTTTCTCAATGCTGAGCGACCGTGCAAGCGGCAAGAACTAAAACATTAACAACTGGGGCGATGATCGCCTT
>JANNUY010000152.1:0-3622 GCA_031414155.1 Acidobacteriota bacterium | reverse complement strand
GCGCTCTCACGACTTCAGCGCCGCGCGCTTCATAAGCTGCCGCCGTCAAATCATTCAAATCCAAGTAAGCCGCACCACCCGCTCGCGCTGCTTCGCTCGCCCAGCGGCTGTATGTCTCAGTCGAACGCTCGACTTTCGCATCTTTAGAGATATTGGAGAAAATGTTGCGTGCCACCAAAGACAACACAATCGGCGTAGCGCCTTTCGCCTTGGCATCGGCAATGAAGCGGCGCAAATACCAGCCAAACGTATGCACGACTTCATGATTTTTGGTGAGCAGATTATCAATCTCTTCGGACTGCTCGCCGTTGCCTTTGAGTGAACCGCGCGCCCGCGAATCGTCGTAAATCGCGCCGCCGTCGTTATGCCCAAATTGCATCAACACAAAATCGCCCGGTTTCAATTGATCTACGACTTGTTGCCATAAACCTTCGGTAAGAAACGTGCGACTGCTGCGTCCGCCCCGAGCGCGGTTTTCGATCTTGATTCGTTTGGTGTCTAGGAATTCTGACAGCGGCGTGCCCCAGCCTTGCAAGCCTTTCGTGTCGTTGCTGACCGTCGAATCGCCGATGAGATAAAGCGTAGGAAGGCTTCGACGAGGCTGCGCGCGGACGGGCATCGCGCTGGTAAACAAGAAAGCGAAAATCAGCAAAAAAATTCGTTTCATATTCATCAAGAGAAGTGCTTCAGCAGGGATAGGTCAGTCTGAATCTGTCAACGATCCGCCTAATCCGTGTACCAATGTTGTTTGCCCTGATTGAGCCTGCAACTTTGAAGCAGCGCAGGCTCGGCAGATTGCCACACTGTTTAACCAAAAGGGTCAAAAGCACAAAGTCATCCTTTGCGCTTTTGACCCATTCCTTAATTTGGTGCTTTGGTTAGAGCGTCCAGCCCTTGCGGTACTCACGTTGCAGATATTGATTCGCGTCGGAGTTATTGGTGATGACACCTTTTTCTCCGTCGTAATAAATCTTCTTGCTCTGTCCGGTCTTCATCGCCACGACGCCGAGCAACATCGTCTCGGTCAGTCGCGTGGCATATTCAAACGGACACGTCGCTTTCTCAGTGCCTTTGATGGCCCTGATCCAGTTCATGCGATGTTTCGCCGAAGCGAAAGCACCCGCGCCGCTCGACTCTACGCGGAAGTAAGTCTTAGGCACTTTGGCCGTCGCTTCCATCAATGACATCGGATAGAGCTTCGGATTCGACGCGTAAGTTCCATGCACGAGAATACCTTTCTCGCCAATGAAGATTGCGCCGCCGCCGCCATCGAGTTGTACGTCATCGGGCAAGGCCGCAGGCCGCGCGGGCATCAAGCCGCCGTCCATCCACGTCAGCTTGACCGGCGGTTGCGCGCCGCGCGCCGGGAAGTGATAAACCACATGCGAACCCATCGGATAACTGACCGCTTTGTTTTTCAGGTCAGCGCCAAACGGCGTGAAGGTGGCTTCGACACTGGTCGGATAAGTCAGCCCCAACGCCCAGTAAGGATGGTCAATCAAGTGAGCCGCCATATCGCCAATCGCGCCCGTGCCCCAATCCAACCAGCCGCGCCAGTTGAACGGATGATAAATCGGGTGATAGGCGACTTCAGGCGCAGGGCCAAGGAACAAGTCCCACTCAAGTCCGCCGGGCGCAGGATAGTTGCCGTCCATCGCGGTCGCCAACGTGCGATTGACCAAACGCGCCGTCCAGTCTGAACCCATATTGCTGCCTGGCCCAGTGGCTGGAGCACCTGCCGCATCAGCGGCGACCGGCGGTTTGCCGGGACGCGGTACGCCTTGCGGCCAGAAACCTAATGGACGATTGGTCCATACGTTGACCTCAGTCACCTTGCCGATGAGACCTGCTTGAATCCATTCGTTGACGAGCGCCGCGCCTTCGCTGGAATGCCCCATATTGCCCATCTGCGTCACGACTTTGGTACGCGCGGCGGTTTCGCGTAACACGCGCGCTTCCTGAATAGACCAGGTCAGCGGTTTCTCAACATAAGCGTGCTTGCCCAATTCCATTGCGGTCTTGGCAATCACAGCGTGTGTATGATCGGGCGTAGCCACGACAATCGCATCAATGTCTTTTTGCGTTTCGAGCATCTTGCGGAAGTCGGTGTAACGCTTGGCGGTTTTATAAGCTCCCTGCAATTTCACCGCTTGCGCCATGCGCTCTTCGGCAGCTTTTTGCATCGCGGACTGTTGCGCTTCGGTGGGCGGTGTTCCGCCGGGGCCACCGGGTCTGCTGCCGCCCGGGCCACCCGGCCCACGCTGGCGCGTGAGATTGGCGACTTCGCGGTCAACGTAGCCAAAATCAACGTCGCATAACGCGACCATGTTTTGTCCGCCCGCGACAAGTTCGCCGGAATCAGTTTTGCCCTGCCCGCCGCAACCGATCAACGCAAAGTTGACCGTATCACTCGGCGCAGTGAACCCTACGCCGCCCAACACGTGACGCGGGACGATCATCGGGCTGGCAGCCGCCAACGCCGCGCCGGTCGTCGCCGTCACAAACTTACGTCTGGTAATTTTCTCTTTCGCCATAGATTTTTTCCTTTTTGAATGTAGAGAGTGGAACCAATGCTTTATCCGTTCCGCGATTTTGCCAGGTCGTAAGAGGAACAGATCGTGAACGCATCCTACCTGCAATGCCCTGAAATGACTATTGCCCGCAGCGCCTCATATCATTTTCATGAAATTCAGCACTGCGGACTCAGTCGCCGCAGATCGCCACCACACGGCCCGCGACAACAATCGAGATTTTAGAAAAAGATGCGCAAGCCGAACTGAATGTAGCGCGGATTATTCACCGCGCGCAATTGTCCAAAGCCGGTGTCATAAACCTGCCGCAAGCGATAAAGCTTGAAGCCTTCGAGCGTCGCCACATCGAAATTATTCGGTAGCTTCGTCGCAAAGCCTTGCGGCAAAGCCGTGTTGAAAAAGTTCAATGGCAACGGCCCGGTCGCCGTAGGCCGTAGCCCGTTTACCATCGCGCGAATCGCCGCGAGTTCAGGGATGATCGTGTTGATTGGGCGGTTTTGCGCATCCACTGGTTGCAACGGACGGCTGTTCGCTGTCGCCCAAGCGTTGTATTCCGCCGCCGTGAAAGGCACGTTGGCCGCTGTTTGTGCGACGCCATTTAACACGAGCGCTTCGCTGATGAACTCGGTCGGCACGTTTGTCGTGAAACCGATAGAGCCTGATGAACCAACGCGGAAGGTCGGATGATTGAAGGCGTTGATGAGGTCTACGCGAAAGTTGATGCGGCGCTTGCCGTCATTGTCCTTAAAAGGAAACTTGAAGTTTTTCTGCAACGAGAGATCAAAGTATTGCTGCATCGGCGCGCGCACTTCGAGCGTACGCGGCGCGTTGCCCAGCGCGCCTTTCGCAGGACGTTTGAACGCCGCCGGATTGATATAAGGTTCGCACGGCGTCGCGTTGTCAGACTGAATGCCCGTCGGACACGCTCGACTCCATAAGGGATTGATGAGCGGCACGCCCGACACGAGGTCAGGGCGGACGGTGCGATTGTTGCCGCCCAAACGATTGGTGTCGAGGATGAAAGGTAGGAACGGCGTTCCGCCTTGCAAGCGCACTACGCCCGAAGTTACCCAGCCGCCGACCACTTCGTT
>JANNUY010000151.1:0-1735 GCA_031414155.1 Acidobacteriota bacterium | reverse complement strand
ATGAAAGCAACACACCGTGAAGAGCTACTCAAAACATTGAAAGCCCGTTTTGAGAAAAACATGAACCGCCATCAAGGTCTTGCATGGGCTAAGGTACAAGCAAAGCTGGAAGCTAATCCTGAAAAACTGCGGTCACTCAGTGAAATGGAAAATACTGGTGGTGAACCGGATGTTGTCGGTCATGACAAAAAAACGGGCGAATACATTTTTAATGATTGTTCGGCGGAAAGCCCTAAAGGCCGCCGAAGTGTTTGCTACGACCGCGCAGCGCTGGAATCAAGGAAGGAACATAAACCAGAAAATAATGCTATTGATCTGGCCTCTGCCCTAGGCATCGAGCTTTTAACGGAAGAGGAATATCGAGCTTTGCAGCAACTGGAAAAGTTCGATACGAAAACCTCAAGCTGGGTGAAAACTCCTGCTGATATTAGAAAACTTGGCGGCGCTATCTTTTGTGATTGTCGCTATGACAAGGTCTTCGTCTATCACAACGGCGCAGAATCTTATTATGCCGCCAGGGGATTCCGTGGCTCGCTAAGGGTCTGAATTCGAAGGAGAGTCGTTACGCCTGAACCACTAAGGTTAGTCGCTTGAGTCGGCGAAGCCTGTGGCGTGCGGCGTCGCGCCTGTCGCACGCCATAGGCTTCGCCTCTCCGCAATAGGACGGGCTTCATTTTGACTCGCCCTTTTGCCGTAACTGTTTTATAACTCCTGCCGTCAATAGCGATGTCAAAGACATCTGGCGTTACCGCTGCCCACCGCAAACTTAATACGAGGTTCGATCACGCTATGCGAAATATTTTGCTTATGAATAAACGCCGTTACGCTAAAGTCGTGCTAGCTGTGCTGGTCGCTTTGGTAGCACTGATTGTTATCAGCAATAAGCCTGCCTTTTGGCCCACAGGCAATGCGCACGCTGCGTCTGCTGAAGCGACGTTTAAGCAATACTGCGCGACGTGCCACAGCGGAACCGCCGCCAAAGCGGGCGTCAATCTCACGCAGATGTTGGTGCAACCCAATGTCGCCGAAACCTTTCAACAGTGGGAAAAAGTCGCCGCCGCGCTTGAAGAAAAATCCATGCCGCCTAAAGCGATGCCGCAACCGACTGACGCCGAACGCGCGCAAGCCGTGACGTGGATTCGCGCGACGTTGCGCGATTACGCGACGAAACACGACGGCGATCCGGGGCCGGTGACGGTCAGGCGGATGACGAGCGGCGAATATGCTTACGCGCTGAAAGACCTGACCGGGCTTGAGTTGAATGTCGGCATTGATTCGTCGAGCGACGCGGTCGGCGGTGAAGGCTTCACGAATTTCGGCGACGTGCAATTTATGCAGGATGCCAACCTCGAACGTTATCTGAGCGCCGCCAAACAAGTCGCCGAACACGCCGTCATCGGCGCGGGGCCGCTCGCGTTTTTTGAACGACCCGGCGCGACCGGCTTGGAGATGTCTGCCGTTGATCGCTTGCACAAAATTTATTCGACGTATGGCTTTCGCAGCGTGTCGGGTGAAGGCGGTAGGCCGTTCGGATTGGAAAAATACGGCAAGGCTTTGTTGACCGCGTGGCGGTTCAAACATCGCGCTGGGTTGGGCGAAGCCAACGTTACGCTCAAAGAACTGGCTGCGCGCGAAGGCATCACGCCCACGTTCGCCGAACACATCTGGCAGACGATGAATAGCAATGCGTTGGGTTATCCGTCGTCAGAAGTCGCGGCGCGTTGGCGCAAAGTGG
>JANNUY010000150.1:0-2880 GCA_031414155.1 Acidobacteriota bacterium | reverse complement strand
CGCGCGTTACGCTTGGGTAACGCTGTTGCCCTTGTGCTTTCTGGTAGTTATCGAACTGACGGCAGGCTATCAAAACCTGATGAATAATTACTTGCCGAAAGGACTGATTCTCAACGCCAGCATTACGATTGCGCTGATGATCGGTCTCGTTATCGTCATCATCGGCTCCGCGCTGAAATGGCATCGCGTAGCCATCAAGGGCGAACCCCATCAAGGCATCACGCCTGCCGTAAGCGTCGGGCAAAATTAATTTCTCAGCGCGTGAGCGATTTGGTTCATGCATTCCGCATTAGTGAGTTGGAGTGGATGCGTTATGCCGATGAATCAATCATTCACGACGTCCGACCCACCTTGCGGACGCTGGTTTGGCGGCTGGGTCGCCCGATGGATAAGCTCACCGCCCTCTCACAGCAAGGCGAATATGGAATCTGCCGCGACGCCAACTCACAACGAAGCCGTAACCCAACTGTTGCTCGCGTGGCACAACGGCGACGCGCAAGCCCTCGAACGCCTGACGTCGCTCGTTTACGACGAATTGCGGCGGCTGGCGGCGCGCTATCTGCAACGCGAACGCGCGGGGCATACGTTGCAGGCGACGGCGCTGGTCAATGAGGCTTACCTGCAATTAATTCAGCAACAACAAGTGGCGCTAGTGGACTGGCAAAGCCGTGCGCATTTCATCGGCATCGCCGCGCGCCTCATGCGCCAGATTCTCGTAGACCACGCGCGCGCTCACGTCGCCGCCAAACGCGGACAAGGCGCTCCAGACTTGCCGCTCGACGAAGCTATCGAATTACCCCAACGCATCACGCCCGATGTCATCGCGCTGGATGACGCCTTGCGCGACCTCGCCAATTTTGACGAACGCAAAAGCCGCATCATCGAATTGCGTTATTTCGGCGGCCTGAGCATGGAAGAAATCGCCGAAGTCACCAGCCTCTCTGTGGCTACGTTGCGGCGCGACTTGCGCATGGCCGAAGCGTGGCTGGGACGGCAAATGCAGTGAACCTTGGAGTGCGGTCAGCTCGCCGCCGCTTTTCGTTCTTAACCAAACACCTTGCGGAACACCGGACGCTCTATGGCGAAAGCAAAAGCTGCGTCAAAGCCGCAGCACTCCATGTCTCGGAGCAACTATGAATCTTGAACGCTGGCAAAAAATCAAAGACCTCGTGCATTCCGTCGTCGCCGAGGACGCCGCGACGCGCTCAAACTTTTTGCAACAATCCTGCGCGGACGATTTGTCCATGCGGTTGGGCGCAGAAGCATTGCTCTCATTGCACGAAGGCGCGACGCGCCGTTTGCCCGTCGCGCCCGCCGAATCGCTTTCGCCCGAGCGTTGGCAACACGTTGAGCGTCTCTTTCAATCCGCGCTCGAACTCGAATCCGCTGGACGCGCGGCCTATCTTGATCAGGCTTGCGGCCACGATGCAGCGTTGCGTCACGAAGTCGAATCGCTGCTCGTTTATCAGGCCGCAGCGGGCGGCTTGATCGCAGGCGCGATTCAAGAGGCGGCGGGATTGTTGCCGAATGAAGCCAACGCCAAAGCGCGCTTCACACCCGGCACTACGCTAAACAAGCGGTATCGCATCATCGGTCTGCTCGGACGCGGCGGGATGGGCGAAGTCTATCGCGCCGACGATTTGAAATTAGGTCAGCCCGTCGCGCTCAAATTCCTGACCGCCAAACTTTCGCAGGACAAAGCCATGCTCGCCCGCTTTCACAGCGAAGTCGCAATGGCGCACCGCGTCACGCATCCAAATGTCTGCCGTGTGCATGACATCGGTGACGTGACGACTTCGGCGGGCAATCTGCATTTTCTTTCGATGGAATATGTGGATGGCGAAGACCTGTCTTCCCTGCTGCGCCGCATCGGTCGCCTGCCTTCTGACAAAGCCGTCGAGATTGCTACGCAGCTTTGCGCCGGACTCGCCGCCGCGCACGAAGCGGGCGTGCTGCATCGTGACCTCAAGCCCGCCAACGTGATGATTGACGGCAAAGGCCGCGTACGCATCACCGATTTCGGCTTGGCGGGATTTGCCGAACAGATACGCGGCGCGGAAGTGATGGCGGGCACGCCGGCTTATATGTCACCCGAACAGTTCGCGGGCAAAGAGGTGACGACCAAGAGCGACATTTACGCACTGGGCTTGGTACTCTACGAAATCTTCACGGGCAAGCGCGTGTTTGAAGCGGGTTCGCTGGCTGAATTGCAGAAGATGCACGAGAGCAGTTCGCCGACCAATCCGTCGAACTGGGTCAAAGACATTGATCCGCTGGTCGAGCGCGTGATTCTGCGCTGTTTGGAAAAAGACCCGTCCAAGCGTCTGGCTTCGGCCAAACAAGTCGCGGACGCCTTGCCGGGTGGTGATCCGTTGGCGGCGGCTTTGGCAATGGGCGAAACGCCATCGCCCGAAATGGTGGCGGCAGCAGGGCAAAAGACCGGGATGCGTCCGGCTTATGCCATGACGTGTATGGTCGCTGTGATTGTCGGGCTGATTGCTTTTATGTTTTTGGGAAGTAAGACGGACATTGCGGCGTGGGTAATCCGCGAAAATTCTCCTGACGCACTTGCACACAAGTCCCGCGCCATCATTGAGCGATTGGGCTACGCTGACCGTCCGATTGATAGCACTTACGAATTCCGCTATCTCGGAGATTATTTGCGATTCGTTGAGCAGAAGATTGTGCTTGCCGAGCGTGTGGAGCAACTCATACATGGCAACCCTTCACCCATTATCTTTTTATATCGTGAGAGCCCGCGCTATTTGGTGCCGACAAACTATGAAAGCGGCGGACGGGTTTCGGAGAAAGACCCGTCCGTGGAGGTTTCGGGCATGGTCAACCTCAGACTGGACATGCATGGACGGCTGATCCTTTTCT
>JANNUY010000149.1:0-10591 GCA_031414155.1 Acidobacteriota bacterium | reverse complement strand
ACCAACACGCGCATCTGCCTCACCAACGTAGAAAATAATTGGCAGGCCTGCGTGCATCTATTCTTTGTTGACGGCGCGACTTGTTCGGTGGCGGATTCTTACCTCTGCCTGACGCCGAACCAGACGGCATGTTTTCTGATGTCCGACCTTGATCCGGGCATCAGTGGTTACATGGTGGCGGTGTTGGTGGATTGCCAGACGGGCTGCCCGCTGAATCTCAACACGCTGATCGGGGACGAATACGTCAAGCTCGCCTCGGGCCACGCGGCCAATCTCGCAGCCGAGGCGATTGCGGGCTTGCCGAGAGCCACGGCGCTATGCGACGGGAACTCTTCAACCACAGAATTAAAGTTCGACGGCGTGATGTATAACCAGCTTCCGCGCGTGCTGGCGCTCGACAATCTGGGCAGTCGCGCCGACGGCAACGACACGCTGCTCATCGTCAATCGCATCGGCGGCGATCTCGCTGCCGGAGCTTCAACACTGGGCACGCTTTTCGGATTGCTTTACAACGACACCGAAAACGCCTTCAGCTTTAGCATCACTGGCGGATGCCAGTTTCGCGGCGTGCTGACCGACAGTTTGTTGCGCACTACGCCCCGCTTGACGACGTTGATTCCAGGAGGCCGCAGCGGCTGGCTGAAATTATGGGGAGCCAATGACGTCGGCCTGTTCGGCGTCGCCCTGAATTTCAATCCGAACGCAGCAGCCAACGCGGGAGCGTTCAACGGGGGCCATAACCTGCACAAGCTGACACTGACCCCCGCAGCCAGCCTGACGATTCCGGTCTTCCCGCCCTCTTGCTAAACAAGTGGGGAGAAGTTTGGCGTCGCCGACCAGATTTCTCCCCCACTTATTTTCTTAGCAACGTCCCTTATTGCACGGCACGATGCCTCGGACGGTGGTTCACTACTTTTAGCATTACGGTGAAATGACACTGTGGGGCCTAAGTAAACCATCGAGGTAGTAATAAGGAGTAATAATGAATCTAATTAAAAAAGTGGCAGCGATATTATGCTTGAGCCTGACGGCCCTGGCGTTTTCGGCCAACGCGAAAGCGTCTAACGCAAAGCTGACCAACGCAAAGCTGGATGACTGGGATAAAAAAACCGTCGTCACCTTCAGTCAGCCCGTCGAAATTCCGGGCGGTATAGTGCTGCCTGCTGGCACTTACGTTTTCAAGTTGCTGAATTCTTTATCCAACCGCCACATCGTTCAAGTATTCAGTGAAGACCAGTCACATGTTTACGCGACGATTTTGTCCATCCCCAATTATCGGTTGCAGGTAACTGACAAAACGGTGATTACGTTTGGCGAAAGCGCGGTCGGCGTACCGCAAGCCATCCGCGCGTGGTTTTATCCGGGCGCGAATTCGGGCGAAGAATTTGTTTATCCGAAGCGCAGGGCGATGGAATTGGCGAAAACCACTAATTCGCCCATTCTCGCCATGCCAGTCGAAATGGAAGCGAACATCACCAAACCGGCGACTTCGGGGAACGACGAACCCATTGTTGCGTTGAAAGGCGCTTCGGTTATTGCCGTGAAACCGACGGGCGAAGAGGTTGACCTGGGGCAGGTGGTGACGCCACAACCGGAGGAAACGACGCCTCTGCCGACTGCACAACCGATGCCTGCGCAACAACCGATGCCTGCATCGGAAACCACCACAACTGACTCTGGGAACCGTGGCGAACGGATGGCACGCTTGCCTCAAACAGCCAGTTCAGCGCCGCTGCTAGTGTTGTTGGGTTTGTTATCACTGGGTTTGGGTGTTGGCCTTTGGGCAATGCCGAAGCGTCAGGTTTAAGTAAAGTTGACGATCAGTCGGGAGAAAACTCCCGGCTGATTTTTTAAGTTTTTACACAAGGACGTGACCTGATGAGAGAGCCTACTTCACGCTGGTTCCTCTGGGCTGTTGTGCTGTTCGTGCTGCTTGGCCTCGTTCAGCGCAATCAAGCCTGGTCATTATCGCCACGCCCGCCTCAGCAAGACCCCATCCAGATCAATGTCGAGTTGGTGGTTTTGCACGCCACTGTGCTGAACCGCGAACACCTGCCCGTGGCCGGACTCGGCCAGACATCCTTTCAAATTTTCGAAGATGGCGTGCCGCAAGAGATCGAATCATTTCGTCGTGAAGACATTCCAGTCACGGTCGGGTTGGTGATTGATAACAGCGGCAGCATGCGACCGAAGCGCGCTGAAGTGATTGCCGCCGCCTTAGCCTTCGCGCGGGCCAGCAACGCGCACGACCAGCATTTTCTAGTGAATTTCAATGAGAATGTGACGTTCGGATTACCCGCCGGTTTGCCGTTCACGGGCGATCTGGCGCAACTCGAAGTAGCGCTTTCTACTGTCACAGCTAACGGCAAGACCGCGCTGTATGACGCAGTGGCAGTGGCGCTCGAACATTTGAAAAAGGGCAAGCGCGACAAGGAAGTGTTGATTGTCGTTAGCGACGGAGCCGACAACGCAAGCCGACAAGACGCAGCCCGCGTCATCGCCCTGGCAAAAAAATCTGAGGCGATCATTTATACCATCGGCATCTATGAACCGGACGATCCCGACCGCAATCCCGGTTCGCTCAAGCAACTTGCCAAAGCCACCGGCGGCGAAGCCTTCCTGCCGCAATCAGCCCGCGAGACAACCTCGATTTGCGAACGCATCGCGCGCGATATTCGCAGCCAATACACCCTGACTTACTCCCCCTCGAACATGAAATACGACGGGAAATATCGGAGCATTCAAGTGAAAGCGAAAGCGCCAGGCGGTGAGTCATTATTGGTTCGCACGCGCGCTGGTTATTACGCGCCTTTGAAGCCTTAACGACGACCAGCCGCCCAATCAAATTATCCCGATCAAATTATGAAGAAGCTCAGTTATATTTTTATTGTTCTTGGCATCCTGACGCTGAGTTATGTCGGTTACGGACTGCTCGACACGCGGCGCTATCAAGCCGAGCAAGCCCGACGCTTTGAACACGCGTTGAAAGAAACGCAGGCGGTGCCATCAGCAGGCCTTGCCGCCCCTGTCGGTGAAGGCGCTCCGTTGGGACGCATCGAAATCAGCCGCGTCGGTCTGACGGCCATCATTCAGGAAGGCGTAGACGAAGAGACTTTGCACCACGCCGTCGGACACATCCCAACCACGCCGCTGCCGGGCGCGCGTGGCAACGTGGCGCTCGCCGGACATCGCGATACGTTTTTTAGAGGGCTGCGGTACGTACGCCAAGCTGATGAAATCACCCTGACGACCTTAACCGGCGTTTATCGCTATCGTGTGGAATCAACTCATGTGGTCGAGCCAGAGGCGACCGAAGTGTTGAACGCGACGGCTGATGACACTCTCACGTTAGTCACCTGTTATCCCTTTAACTTCGTCGGCACGGCCCCGCAAAGATTTATCGTGCGCGCGCAGAAGCTGGCTCCGTAAAGTGACGCGCGCCAAACTTCGTAATTTCAACCACCACAATCGGAGCGAGTACCGCCAGAACGGCGATCCACCAGTCCATGGGATTCGGCGCTACGGTTTGCAGCACGCGCGCCAGCGGCGACCACCAGACCGCGAGCAGTTGCAACGCCACCACCATCGCTGCCGCAGCCCAGATATAGGCGTTCGTGAACAGCCCCGTCAGCGCCGAGCGCGAGCGTGAGCGGCAATTGAAAAGATGCCCAAGCTGAGTGCCGACCAGCGCCAGCATCGCAATCGTGCGCGCGTGGGCGCCTGCGCCGTAAGCGTTGAGCGCCCATAGATAAGCCGCCAGTCCAAACGCGCCGAGCATCACGCCCTGCCAACTAATCAAAATCAGCAACGAGCGTGAGAGCAACGATTCGGTTGATGAACGCGGACGCTGTTGCATCACATCAGGCGCGGGCGGTTCGACGGCGAGCGCGAGCGCGGGGAATACATCGGTGACCAGATTGACCCAAAGGATTTGCAGCGGCAGCAAGGGCAGCGGCCATCCGACGGCAATCGCCGTGAAGATCATCACGACTTCGCCGAGATTCGAGCTGAACATGAAATTTACGAATTTGATGATGTTGGCGTAAATCGCGCGTCCGCCTGCGACTGCGCCGACAATCGTGGCGAAGTTGTCATCGGCCAGCACGACATCGGCGGCTTCTTTGGCGGCTTCACTGCCGCGTTCGCCCATCGCAATGCCGATGTCGGCGCGTTTGAGCGCAGGCGCATCGTTGACGCCGTCGCCTGTGACGGCGACGACTTCACCGGCCTTTTGCAAGGCTTCGACGATGCGCAATTTGTCTTCGGGCGAAACGCGCGCAAACACCGTGACCGTATGCGCCAGTTCCGTTAGCCGTTCAGGACTCGCATCAGCCAGGTCGCGCGCGTGCAAGGCGAGCGGTTCCGCGTCTTCGCTCAATTTGAGTTCGCGTGCGATGGCGCGGGCGGTGTTGAGTTGATCGCCGGTCAGCATCACCGTGCGGATGCCAGCGGCGTGCGCTTGTTGAATAGCGGCAGCGGCTTCGGCGCGCGGCGGATCAATCATCCCGACCAGGCCGAGCAAGGTGTAGCCAGTCGCGCTCTCGGCTTCGGCGGCGTCGTCTGAACCGTCTTGGCCAAGTTGTTTTTCGGCGAGAGCGAGTACGCGCAAAGCGTGATCGGCCATCTGTTCGTTCGTGGCGAGCAAGCGCGCGCGGGTTGCTTCATCAAGCGACGCGCAAGCCTCGAACACTACGCCGGGCGCACCTTTGAGCAGCGCGAGGCGCGTCCCGTCAGGCATGCGATGCACAGTCGTCATTCGTTTGGAGTCTGAATCAAAAGGCCGCTCTGCCAGCTTCGGATATTCAGCACGCATTTGCGCGACATCAACTTTTAGCCCGTGCGCAACGACGAGCAATGCGATTTCAGTGGGATCGCCGGTCGCGCGTTCTTTCTCTTTTGCTTCAGGGTGAAAAGCCGCTTCGTTACAAAGCACGCCAGCGCGCACAGCGCGATTGAGCAATTCGTCATGGGCGGGCGGAGCGTCAAGTTTGATGGCGTTGCCGTTGGCGAGTTGATATTCGCGCACCGTCATGCGGTTCTCGGTCAGCGTGCCGGTTTTGTCAGAACAGATAACGGTTGTGCTGCCCAGCGTTTCAACGGCGGACAAACGCCTGACGATAGCTCGCTGACGCGCCATCCGCAGTACGCCCAGCGCGAGGATGAGCGTCGTGACGGCGGGCAAGCCTTCGGGCACGGCGGCGACGGCGAGACTGATGCCGACTTCGATCATCACCCACCACGTTTCACCGCGCAGCCAACCCGTCAACATCACTACGGCGGCAATGACCAGCACCAGCAATACCAGGTGGCGACCCATTTCATCCAGACGACGTTCGAGCGGCGTGGCTTCATCAGGGACGCTGGCAACCAGATGGCCGATCTTGCCCATTTCAGTTTGCGCGCCCGTCGCAGTGACCAACGCCACGGCGCGTCCGGCAGCGATGATCGTGCCGAGATAAAGCATGGAATGGCGTTCGGCCAAAACTGATTCAGCGGCGACAGCGGCAACGGCTTTTTCAACTGGCGCGCTTTCGCCGGTCAGGGCGGATTCTTCGGCGCGCAAACTCGCGGCTTCGAGCAAGCGCAAGTCGGCGGGTACGCGGTCGCCTGCGTTTAGGATCACGACATCGCCGGGCACGAGTTCGGCGGTGTCAATCATGGCTTCGCGTTGTTCGCGCCTTACACGCGCCGTCGTGTGCGAAGAAAGACGCAACGCATTGAGCGCGCGTCCGGCTTGCCATTCGGTGACAAAGCCGATGAGCGCGTTCAGGCCGAGTACGACGAGAATGGCGACGGCTTCGACCTTATCGCCGGTCAGCCACGCGACAACGGCGGCGACGGCGAGCAGAGCTACGACGAGGCTTTTGAATTGATCGAGCAGGATGCGCCACGCGGCACGCGATTTCGTTGTTTCAAGCGCGTTGTCGCCATAATGCGCACGACGCTGCGTGACTTCGGTTGAACTCAACCCGGCTGCCGGATCAACCGTTAAACTTTGGGCAACCGCTGCGGCTTCTATCGCGTGCGGCTGCTGAACCTGAAGATTATGCGACGGGCTGTCTGCTGGTGATTTCACTGTAACAATCCGCCGTCGTCATCTGTCTGACCGTTATTATCTGCCGCGCGGCGGCGTACGATTTCGACTGAGCAGGTCGCGCCGCTGGTTACGGCCAGCGCCACCGAACCGAACAGAAACCGTTCGCCCCATCCGTAACCGTGTGAGCCGAGAACAATCAAGTCGGCTTGCCAACGCTCGGCCTCAGCCAGAATGGCCTCTTTCGCACGGCCAATGACTGCCTCGGTGGTGATTTCGAGCGACTCACTCGCGGCGCGGGCGCGCAGCCGTTCGACCGCACGGTTAAGGGCGGAACTCGCCTGTTCCTGACCGGCTCGCTCCAACTTAGAGTAATAACTTTCAGGCAGTGAGCGGGTCTCTTCAGTCGGCGTGAATTGCAGTTCAATCACCGAAATGATTTTGACTGCGCTGCCTTCTGGCCACGAGCGCGCAGCGACCGCGTCCACGGCCAACTCTGCCTGGGCAGAGCCATCAACCCCGATGATGATGCGCACGGGGCGATTACTTAAATCGGCACTGCCGCGCGTAACACGCACTGAACATGAGGCATTCGTCGCTACCTTTTGTGAGACGCTCCCCAATATCAGACGAGCCAGCGCGGTCTGACCGTGTGAGCCGATCACGATCAAATCTGCTTCCCACTGTTCAGCCTTCTCAATCACCTGGCGTGCGGGCGAGCCAGCGACCGCCTCGGCGCGCACGTCCCAGACCGGGAAGGCTGATTGAAGGTAATCGCCCGCCCGCCGCGCCAGGGCGAGAGCTTCATCTTCGCCGCCTGGCGGGCTTTGCGAAAGATCTGGTGCCAGAAATTCGTAGCTTGAGGGTGGCGGCATCGGCAGCCAATGTTCGGCCACTGACAGTACAACCACTTCAGCCTCGCGGGGCAGCCCGGCGTGGCGCAGATCTGCCAGTGCGGCATCAGCACAACTCGACCCGTCATAAGCAATCAGGATTTTCATTCGTGAATTCATCTTCTTTTCTCCTTGGCGGTAACCGTCAGACCTTCAACTCTTCGCGCGTGAGCAGGTAACGCAAAATCTGATCGCGCGAAATCATCCCGGCCAATTTGCCATCAGCTAAGGCGGGCAATTGATTGATGTCTTCGCGTCCGATGATTTCGAGGGCTTCGCTGACGGGCGTATCCGGCGACACGGTGCGCAATTCACTGAGCGGACGCATCACGTCATAAACCAGCGTGAACGGCCAGCGCGCTTTGGGAATGCCTTTGACTTCGTGCGGCGTAATCAGTCCTGTCACCACGCCTTGTTCGGCGACCAGAAAGCAGCGCCCTCCCGTGTGCAGCAGCGATTCGTTGACGAAGGTTTGCAGGTTGTCGTTGCCGTCCACCAGCGTGCAATCAAGCGTCATCAAATCGCTGACGCGCAGCCCGCGCAATTGCTCAGTCAGTTTTTGTTGCGCATAAGTCCCGCGCGCCGCGTTGAGCAGAAACCAGCCGATGAAGGCCATCCACAAGCCGCTGAAACCCCCGCCGTTAAAGAAGCGAAAAATGCCCAGCAGGATGAACCCGAAAGCGACGAACTGCCCGCTCACGGCGGCGATGCGCGTCGCGCGTGACGCGCTGCCCGTGTACCACCAAATCAGCGCGCGCAATACGCGCCCGCCATCCATCGGAAAGCCCGGCAGCATGTTGAAAACCGCCAGCCCCAAATTGATGAAACCCAGCCAGACCAACATCGCCATGGGCGGCGTGGTCGGTTCTGTGATCATCGTCCAGCCCAGCAACCACGCGAGCATCAGGCATACGACGCCGATCACCGCGCTGGCGACGGGGCCGGCGAGGCTGACCAGGAATTCGGTTTTGGCGTCTTCGGCATCTTTCTCGAATTGGGCTACGCCGCCCAGCGCAAACAGCGTGATCGAACGCACCGGCAGCCCGCGCCGTCGCGCTACCAGCGCGTGCGCGAGTTCGTGCGCGACGATAGCGGCAAAAAAGAGCAAAGCCGTAGCGATTGCCATGCCCCAAATCACGCCGCGCCCCCAGGCCGGATGCGCCGTGCCGAAATGCCCCGCGAGCGAGAACGAAATCAGCGCGGCGATAAACAGCCAACTGTAATGAAGTGCGATTTGGATGCCGAAGATTCGTCCCAATTTGATTTGTGCTTCCATAGTTTCTTCCTTTTCAGCCACTAACTCACCCAGCCGATGGCAACGAATCATCAGGCAAGCCGAGCGAACCGGCTGTTCTCTTTTGAACATTCACGAAGAAGCTATCGGCATAAGATGACTCAGCTTTTTTGCCCGCTCCCACAACGGTTTGCAAGGCCGAGCGAGAGTGAGTTACTTACTTCCTATGCAACCGAAAAGCCTTAATGCCCGCCCTGACGAAGAACCGATTCGTGAAGAGTTATTCAGCATCGAACGGCTGGAACAGTATGCGGCCACCTTGGCAGCGGAACAGCACGTCAGCGACAGTTCGCCGCGCGGACGAAAATTGCTGCCGCAATTCGAAGCCAACGGACGGCGGCTGGCCTCGGCCTATCGCACGTTGGCCGACGCCGTTTTTTTCGGCCAGGAAATTTCGCCCGCCGCCGAATGGCTGGTGGATAACTTTCACTTGGTCGAAGAACAACTCCGCCAGATTCGAGAAGACCTGCCGAAAAGTTATTACCGCGAATTGCCGAAACTCAGCACGGGCGAGATGCAAGGCTATCCGCGCATTTACGCCATTGCCTATAGGTTCGTGGCCCACACCGACAGCCGCTTTGACGGCGAATGGCTGCGCCGTTATCTGAGCGCCTATCAACAGATCACGCCGCTCACCATCGGAGAACTCTGGGCCGTGGCGATCACGCTGCGGCTGGCACTGGTCGAAAACCTGAACCGCTTGACGACCCGCGTCATCGCCGCCCGTGCCGAACGCGCCGAAGCCGACTTGCTCGCCGACAAATTATTGGCCGCCAGCAATGAGCAACAGCGGCAAGTGGTGGCCGACTTGATTCGCCAACTCGAAAACCAGCCGCCGCCCGGTCGCGCTTTCGTCGTGCAATTGACGCAACGGTTGCGCGATCAAGACCCAGACGTAACGCCGCTCATCGAATGGATCGAGCGCAGCGTGCAAAGCCAGGAACAAAGCATTGAGCAGATTGTGCAGATCGAACATCATCGCCAAGCCGCTGCCCAAGTGACGGTCGGCAACATCATCACGAGCATGAAATTGCTCTCGACCCTCGACTGGCCCAGCCTGATCGAAAGCGTCTGTCTCACCGAACCAATTCTCAACGCCGATCCGGCGCAGGCTTACGCGCGCATGGACTTTGCGACGCGCAACCGTTATCGCCATCACATTGAACGTCTGGCCCGCCGCGCGCGCATCACTGAGCTTGAAGTTGTGCGCCACGTCGTCACGCTGGCGCAACAAGCGCAACAAGCGCAACAGGGCGATCCGCACGATCTGCCGCAGGCGCACGTCGGCTATTACCTGATTGACGAAGGCCGCGCCGCGTTGGAGCGCACCATTAACTATCGCCCGGCGCTCATCGAACGCGCGCGAGGCTTCGCCCTCAGCTACCCTACGCTTTTTTATTTCAGCCTCTTTGGCCTGCTGACCGCACTGGCGCTCGCCCCGCTGGCGTTGCTCGCTGAGCGCGCGGGCGCAACGCCGTTCGGCTGTTTCACCGTCATGTTGCTCGCCTTGGTTCCGGCCACTGATCTGGCGTTGAGCGTGTTGAACTGGGACGTGACGCATACCTTTGCGCCGCGCGTACTGCCCAAAATGGATGCAGAGGCCGAGACGCCGGTTGAGGCGCGCACGATGATCGTCGTGCCTACGCTGTTGACCAGCGAAACAAGCGCGGCAGCGTTGATCGAAAAACTCGAAGTGCATTACCTCGCCAATCAAGACCCGCAATTTTATTTCGCCTTGCTCACCGACTTTGCCGACGCGCCGACCGAAGAGTTGCCGACGGATGATGCACTGTTGGCCTTCGCGCTTGACGGCATCGCAAAGCTGAACGCGCGTTATACCTCAACTGATGACATGACTGATCGCTTCTTTCTGTTTCATCGGCGGCGGCAGTGGAATGAAGCCGAAGGCAAATGGCTCGCGTGGGAGCGCAAGCGCGGCAAGCTCGAAGAATTCAATCGCCTGTTGCGCGGTGCGCGCAATACGAGTTTCGTCACGCCCAATGCCGATGCCGATGCCGCGCTGCTCGCCAGTGTGCGTTATGTCATTACGCTCGACTCAGACACGCAATTGCCGCGCGATGCGGCGCGCAAGCTGGTTGCCACGATTCGGCATCCGCTGAATCAGGCGCAGCTTGACCCGGTGACGCGGCGCGTTGTGCGCGGTTACGGCATCTTGCAACCGCGCGTGAGCGTCACGCTTGAGAGCAGCGCGCGTTCGCGGTTTGCGCGCATCTTTTCGGGCAACACGGGGGTTGACCCTTACAGCACGGCGGCCTCTGACGTTTATCAAGACCTGTTCGGCGAAGGCAGTTTTGTCGGCAAGGGGTTATATGACGTTGACGCCTTTCGAGCGGCGCTCGAGTCGCGCGT
>JANNUY010000148.1:0-8700 GCA_031414155.1 Acidobacteriota bacterium | reverse complement strand
GCGCTGGGCAACAGCAAGCTGCTCGAGCAACTGAACATCGAAGCGGGCGGGTTAAGTGAGCGTGCCGAGGCGCTGCGCAAAGAAGGCGAGACGGTGATGTTTGTCGGCATTGATGGACGGCTCGCCGGACTGCTCAGCGTGGCTGATCCGATCAAAGAGTCTACGGCTGAGGCGATCCGGGCGCTGCACGAGGATGGCATCCGCATCGTTATGCTGACGGGCGATAACCGCACGACCGCCGAGGCCGTCGCGCGCAAGTTAGGCATAGACGAGATCGAAGCTGACGTGCTGCCCGAACAGAAAGGCGAGATCGTGAAACGCATGCAGTCCGAAGGCCGTATCGTGGCGATGGCGGGCGATGGCGTCAACGATGCTCCGGCGTTGGCGCAAGCGCAGGTCGGCATTGCGATGGGCACCGGCACCGACGTAGCGATTCAAAGCGCGGGCGTCACGTTAGTGAAAGGCGACCTGCGCGGCATTGCCCGCGCGCGCAAGCTGAGTCGGGCTACGATGCGCAACATCCGGCAGAATCTTTTCTTTGCGTTTATTTATAACGCGCTCGGCATCCCGCTCGCGGCGGGCGCGCTCTATCCCGTGTTCGGACTCCTGCTCAGTCCGATGATTGCGAGCGCCGCCATGAGTTTTAGCTCCGTGTCGGTCATCGCTAACGCGCTGCGACTGCGCAGAGTGGAGCTATAGATGCGCTCAAGGAGATAACCATGGAAAAGAGGCGAGCGACTGTTTTCATGGCGACAATGACATCCGTGTTGAAGAGGTCGAACGGCCACGCGTCAGCGTTGGAGAAGCCGTAATTCGCGTGACGCTGACGACTTTGGCAGCCACCCTGCCCCACCATCTTTCTTTTCGCACTCGTCTCATATTAGACGGCGATTTATCCCAGGCTGGCAGATTATGAGGGCATTACAGAGTTCAAAAATCAGGTACGACTTGCCCGCTCTAAGCTGAAACGATCATTCAGACTATCAACCACTTAGGCCATTAGAGGAGCAAGTAAGGTAGTTGAGAAACAAGTCCGGCTCACTCGTTTTTCAGCCCTACTGGAATAAGCCAGTTCACCTGAAACTAATAGCTCAACTTCCACGGAGATGAAATTATGGGAATATTTGACAAGATGTTTGGAAAAGGGGCCGAAGCAGCCCAGCAACAACCCAAAGCGGAGCAACGCTTCAACGAATTGAAGCAGAAGTACCAGACGGTGCTGACGACCGCCGATCAGCAGCACATTCAGTTCCAAAACCTGCACGTCCAAGACGATAAGCTCTACATCAAAGCCACTGCGCCCACTGACGAAGCCAAGAACAAGTTCTGGGATCAGATCAAACTGGTCAGCCCGACCATGGACGATATCACCGCTGATATCGCTGTGAGCCAGACCCTTGCGCAAGGGGCCGCGGTTGGCGGTAGCGGTCAGGGCGGCCAGACCTATACGGTCAAGTCTGGCGACACGCTCTCGAAGGTCAGCAAGCAGTTCTATGGCAATCCGAGCGAGTACATGCGTATCTTCTACGCTAATCGCGATAAATTGCGCGACCCGGACAAGATTCAGGTCGGCCAGGAATTGACCATACCTAAGGACTAACGTCCTCTAGTAGAGAGCGCCGGAAATGGAACTCAAACCACTTGGAGCAGGTAGACGCAGAAGCATCTACCTGCTCCGCTTCTTAGCAATACTTTCTCCGCTGATTTTTTTAGCCGGAACGAAAGGCGCTTGATGATGAACGAAGAGCTAAAACCTGATTCGGTCAAGTCAACTCCAGTGAAGTCACCGATCGGCCTCTATGCTGCCGCGCTGCTGGTTGTGTTCCTGCTCGGCCTCGTCCCAATGTGGCTCAAGGCCCGTGCCAGCAGTAGCAGTCTGGCTGAGGCGGAGCACCAATTAACGCTGATCAAGATGCAGAATAATCTTGCTGCCGCAGTTATTGACGCCCGGCGAGGCGACTTTGAACCAGCCCGCCAAGCTGCGAGCCAATTCTTTACTTCCTTAAGAATAGAAACCGACAAAGGGGATGCTTCAGCTCTCACGCAAGCCCAAAGAGAACTTGCCAAGCTGCTGTTTTCGCGACGTGATGAAATCATCACTTCGCTCGCGCGGGGCGATGTTACTTCCGTAGACCGGTTGTCTGACTTGTATGTGTCATATCGTGAGACCTATGGAAGAAATTCGACCGCTAGCTCGGATACGAGGTAACTTGAATCGGCATATGTAACGTGAAAAAGATGCGGGCGACAGTTTTTCATGGAGTAAACGACATCCACGTTGAGGAGATCGCACTTCCCCGCGACCACGTGGCCGCTGCGATAGTGGCTGGCGCACAGCAACGAAATCGTGGCGATGGCGGGCGATGATGCCCCGGCATTGGCGCAGGCGCAGGTTGGCATTGCGATGGGCACCGGCACCGATGTGGCGATTCAAAGCGCAGGCGTCACGTTAGTGAAAGGCAACCTGCGCAGCATTGTCCGCGCGCGCAAGCTGAGTCGGGCTACGATGCGCAATATCCGGCAGAATCTTTTCTTTGCGTTTATTTATAACGCGCTCGGCATCCCGCTCGCGGCGGGCGTGTTCTATCCCGTGTTCGGACTCCTGCTCAGTCCGATGATTGCCAGCGCCGCCATGAGTTTTAGCTCCGTGTCGGTCATCGCCAACGCGCTGCGACTGCGCAGAGTGGAGCTATAAATGTTCTCAACGAAGTAACCAAGCAGAATAGCAGTAACACAAATCAAGCAAGGAGAAACTATGTCGGCAACAATCGAACGCGCCGCATGGAGCGGCTATTTCAAGGGATACAACGAACGCAATGAAACGCGTCCCACGCGGTTAGAAATTTTCGGCGATCTCGGCGCGCAACCCGTCGAACACAATTTGCCTTTCACCGGCATCACCCTCGAAGAAAGTAACCGCGACACACCGCAACTTCAGATCATGCTCGGCAACGCCACGACGGCGGATATGAGCCACCTGACGCATACGGTGACGGAAGTCACGCGCATTACGCCGAAAGCAGCGGCGGACGGCAGCGACGAAGCGTTAGAAATTGAAGACGTGACAGGCCGCCGCACGCTGCTTAGCTTTACCGGCGAGGCTAACTTCTTGCCGTCCACTTAATTTTTGGGCCAATGAAAACAACTCATCAAAACGTGCTGACAATCAACACTGGCTCTTCCAGCCTGAAAGCCACGCTCTATGAGATGGGCGAGCCAATGTCGCTCAGGCTGTCAGTTGAGGTAAGCAGGCTCGGCATTCACGACAGCCGCATGCAAATCACTGACGCTGGCGGTGCGCTCTTGCTCGATCAACGCCACGACCTGCCCGACCACCACGCCGCCTTGCAAGCACTGTTCGACTGGCTCGCGCAACACGAAGTGGGGCAAGGCATAACTGCCGTGGGCCACCGGGTCGTACATGGTGGGCATGGCGGGCAGCGTTCTAGTGCGCCGCAATTGGTCACGCCGGAATTGCTGGCAGCCCTGCAAACATTGACGCCACTCGACCCTGAGCATACGCCGCAGGCACTCAATGGCATCGAATTCGTTAAGCGTCATTACCCGAACTTGCCGCAGGTGGTTTGCTTCGACACGGCCTTTCACCGCGCGATGCCCAAAGTCGCGCGGACGTATGCGCTGCCCGGCAACTTTTATGACGAAGGCATTCAGCGGTTCGGCTTTCACGGACTTTCTTACGAATACGTTGCTGAACAGTTGCGCGTGCTGGACGGTGAGGCGGCTGAGGGCCGGGTGATCGTCGCGCATCTGGGGAACGGCGCGAGCATGGCTGCGTTGCGCGACGGCCACAGCGTTGACACGTCCATGGGCTTCACGCCCGCCGAAGGGCTAATGATGGGTGAGCGCGCGGGCGACGTTGATTCAGGCTTGCTGCTCTATCTGATCGAAGAAAAAAAGATGGCTCCGGCTGAAGTCAGAACGCTACTCAATCAGCAAGCGGGTTTGCTGGGCGTCTCAGGCACGAGCGCGGACATGCGCGACCTGTTGGCGCGCGAAGCCACTGACCCACGCGCCGCCGCAGCGATTGACCTGTTTTGTTATCGCGCGAAGAAATGCGTGGGAGCTTATGCGGCGGCACTGGGCGGGGTTGAGATATTCGTTTTCACGGGCGGTATCGGCGAACGCGCCGCCGCCATTCGGGCGCGCATTTGCGCCGGGTTGGAGTTTTTAGGAATCCGGCTTGACGCGACGCGCAATCAAGCCCACGCGCCAGTGATTTCAAGCGACGACAGCCGCGTGAAAGTTCGCGTCATCAAGGCCAATGAAGACCTGATGATCGCTCGACACACGAGCGAGGTCATCAAGAGGGAGATCAATGTTTGAATTCAATGAAAAGCTTTCCACTGCGGTTGCGAGCAGCGGCGCAGCGCAACAGCAAGAGGCGTTGCAAGGGCCGCTTTCGTTTGCCCTGCTCAACCAAATGCAGCGTTACTGGCAAGCTGCGAATTACCTGACCGTCGGGCAAATTTATCTGCGCGAAAATCCGTTGCTGCGTGAACCGCTCAAGCCTGAACACATCAAGCCGCGCTTGCTGGGGCATTGGGGAACTTCGCCCGGACTGAGCTTTATTTACGTGCATCTGAACCGGCTGATCAAAGAACACGATGCGAACGTGATTTACATCGCAGGCCCCGGACACGGCGGCCCTGCGCTCAATGCTCATTCATATCTCGAAGGCACTTATTCCGAAGTTCATCCCGACGTGACGATGGATGCCGACGGGATGCGTAACCTGTTTCGGCAATTCTCTACGCCGGGCGGTGTGCCGAGCCATTGCGGCCCGCACGTACCGAACTCCATTCACGAAGGCGGCGAGTTGGGCTATGCGTTGCTGCACGCTTATGGCGCGGCGTTCGACAATCCTGATTTGATCGTAGCCTGCGTGATCGGCGACGGCGAAGCCGAAACCGCGCCGCTCGAAGGAAGCTGGAAGGGCAACAAGTTTCTCAACCCGGTGCGCGATGGCGCGGTGCTGCCGATTTTGCATTTGAATGGTTACAAGATCGCTGGCCCTACGATTGAGGCGCGCACGAGCGACGAAGAGTTATCGCTGCTTTATCGCGGGCGCGGCTATCAACCGTACTTCGTCGCGGGCGATGATCCGGCGACGTTGCATCAGGCTTTCGCCGCCGCGCTTGATGAATGTTACGCGGCGATTCGTGCGATTCAGGACGACGCGCGCGTGAACGGATTTAAGCAACGTCCGATGTGGCCGATGATCGTGTTGCGTACTCCCAAAGGCTGGACGGGGCCGAAAGTCGTGGACGGCATTCCGATTGAAGGCACGTTTCGTTCGCATCAAGTGCCGCTCTCAGGCGTGCGCGAAAACGCCGAACATCTGGCGCTGCTCGAAACGTGGATGAGCAGCTACGAGCCGGAAAGTTTGTTTGATCGTGACGGACGTTTCGCCGCAGACCTTGCCGAGTTGATCCCAACCGGAGATCGCCGGATGGGCGCGAATCCGCACGCCAATGGCGGACGTTTGTTGCGCGAACTCACCTTGCCTGACTTCAACGATTACGCGCTTGAGATTCCCGCGCCCGGTCAGTCCCTAGCCGAAGCGCCGCGCAAGCTGGGCGAATTTCTGCGCGACATTATCAAATTCAATCCGACCAACTTCCGCTTGTTCTGCCCCGATGAAACGAATTCGAATCGGCTCAATGCGGTCTTTGACGCGACCAATCGCGGCAGCGTCGCCGAAATTGTTGCGCTCGACGATCACGTCAGCGCCGATGGCCGCGTGATTGAAGTGTTGAGCGAACATTGTTGCGAAGGCTGGCTGGAAGGTTATCTGCTGACGGGGCGGCACGGGCTGTGGTCGTCTTATGAAGCCTTCGCGCAAATCGTAGATTCGATGGTCACGCAACACGCCAAGTGGCTCGATCAATGCCACGAATTGCCGTGGCGCGCAGACATCGCCTCGCTCAATATTTTTTTGAGCAGCCATTGCTGGCGCAACGATCACAACGGTTTCAGCCATCAAGCGCCGGGTTTCGTAGACAACGCGCTGGCGCGCAAGAGCGACGTGATTCGCATTTACTATCCGCCCGACGCGAATTGTTTGTTGAGCGTTTTCGATCACTGTTTGCGCAGCCGCAATTACGTCAACGTCGTGACCTGCGGCAAAGATTTGCAGCATCAATGGCTGACGATGGACGAAGCCGTCGAGCATTGCACGCGCGGTTTGTCGAAATGGCAGTTCGCCAGCAACGACGCAGGCGCGCCAGATGTTGTGCCTGATGTCGTGTTAGCCTGCGCGGGCGATGTGCCGACGATTGAAACCTGCGCGGCGTCGTGGCTGCTGCAAAAACATCTGCCGGGCATCAAAGTCCGCGTCGTCAATGTGGTTGATCTGGGCGCGCTGATGAGTCCTGAAAAGCATCCGCACGGCATAAATCATCCGGCGTTTGAAGAATTGTTTACGGCGACAGTGCCGGTGATTTTCGCTTATCACGGATATACGTGGGCAGTTCACAGCATGCTGCACGGACGCGCCAACGCGGCGCGCTTTCACGTGCGCGGTTTCAAAGACGAAGGCACGACGACGACGCCCTTCGATATGGTCGTACTCAACGAGATGAGCCGCTACCATCTGGCGATTGAAGCGTTGAAATACATTCCGCGTTTGCATGCGCAGGCGACCGATTTGATTGACCTGTTCAAAGCGAAGCTGGCCGAACATCAGGTGTATACGCGCGAACATTTCGAGGATTTGCCAGAGATCAAGAACTGGCAATGGACAAACGATTTCAGTGATGCGAACCAGTCGCCTGCATTGGCGAAAAGTCTCAAGCATTGACGGCAACGCATGCTCTCGCAACTTTACTTAATTCGACACGGACAAACCGCGTGGTCGCTCACGGGGCAACACACCGGACGCACCGAGATTCCGCTGACCGAGCAAGGCGAACAGGAAGCCATCAAGCTGGCAAACGAGTTGCGCGCGGTGCGTTTCGACCACGTGTTGAGCAGTCCGCGCCAACGCGCCTGGCAGACTTGCAAGCTGGTTGGTCTGGCAAAAGCCGCCGAACTCGAACCGGACTTGGCCGAGTGGGATTACGGCGATTACGAAGGGCAGCGCACCGCCGACATTCGCCAGACGCGGCCCGACTGGAATCTCTTTCAAGACGGATGCCCGCACGGCGAATCGCCCGTTCAAATCGCTGAACGCGCCGACCGATTGATTGCGCGGCTGCGTGCGATGGAAGGAACGCTTGCTCTCTTTACGCACGGACATTTCGGGCGCGCACTGGCGGCGCGTTGGATTGGCTTGCCTGTCAGCCAAGCGCAACATTTTTTGCTCACCACGGCTTCGCTCAGCATTCTTGGTTACGATCATCAGCGTATCGAAGAGCCGGTCATCGTTCGATGGAACGCCGTCGCGCAGGGGAAGTAGTTTCCCATAGCAAGCAAGACCGTATTCAACATTGCGCGGGCCAACCAAAGGAAGTGAGTTCGTAAGGAGACGAGCATGTCGGAAATAACTGTAGCTCCATCTGAAAAACCGGATCATGACGAGCGCGGCCTGACCACGCAGGAAGCCAAAGCGCAACTCCTGAAAATCGGCCCCAATGAGCAAGCGCCCGCTAAACGTTCAGCAGGCTTGATCCAGTTTTTGCTCCTCTTTGCGAACCCCTTAGTCATCATCCTGTTGATTGCGAGTGCGGTTTCAGCCTTCGTCGGTGAGATCGTCAACGCCACAATTATCGCGTTAATGGTCGTCGTCAGCATCGTCATCAACTTCTTTCAGACGTGGCACTCGCAACGCGCGGCTGAACGCTTGCGTGGGCAGGTCGCGTCGAAGGCCACCTTGCTGCGCGATGGCAAATGGACAGATTTACCGTGGCGCGAAGTCGTGCCGGGCGATGTGTTCAGGCTTTCTGCCGGAGACCTCGTGCCCGCCGATGCACGCCTGCTGCAAGCGAAAGACCTGCACGTCAATCAAGCCGCCCTCACCGGCGAATCCCTGCCCGTGGCAAAAGAAGCCGCAGCCAAAGACGTGCCGATTGAAGCGGCGGCAGAGAATTCCGCCAATGATCGCCACGCGGTTTTTCTGGGCACTTCGATTGTGAGCGGAACCGCGACTGCGTTGGTCACGGCGACGGGCGCGGCAACGGCCTTTGGCGATATTGCCGCGCGTCTTTCTGCCAAACCGCCCGAGACCGAATTTGAACGCGGCTCGAAACAATTCGGCTACCTGATTATGAAGACCATCTTCTTGCTGGTCTTCTTTGTGCTGCTGGTCAGCATTGTGATGCGGCACGATCCGCTGGAATCCATCCTCTTTGCGCTGGCACTGGCAGTGGGACTGACGCCGGAATTTTTGCCGATGATTACGACCGTCACGCTGGGGCGCGGCGCGCTGCACATGGCGCGACAGAAAGTCATCGTCAAGCATCTGGAAGCCATTCAAAATTTCGGCAGCATGGATGTTTTATGCAGCGACAAGACCGGCACGCTGACCAGCGGCGAGATGACGCTCAATCAGCATTTGGACGCGCTTGGCAATCCCTCAGACCGCGCGTTACTGCTCGGCTATCTCAACGCCACTTACGAATCGGGCGTGAAGAATCCGATCAACGTGGCGATTCTTCAGCACGATCCGCTGGACCTCAGCGCCTATCGCAAAGTGGATGAAATCCCTTTCGACTTTGAGCGGCGGCGGCTTTCTATTGTCGC
>JANNUY010000147.1:0-1366 GCA_031414155.1 Acidobacteriota bacterium | reverse complement strand
TGAACATTTCGAGCGACGACACACCGTAATCGTCTTCGGCTTTGGCTTGCGAAAAGATTTCTTCGACGCTGGTCGCACGCGTATCGCGTCCCGGTTTCTCGAACGTCACCACGGGCGGCTGGTCTTCGAGCACGACGATGTCGTATTCGTTCGAGCCGTTATAAACATCGCCGTCTACGCTGGTGAGTTCGATGTGATAGCTCGATTCTTTCGTCACGTTGATCGTGCCTGCCATAATCAACGCGCCGTCTTCGGTGTTCTCGGCTTGCATGTCCAGCTTCGTGCCGTCTTTCAACACGATGCGCGCACTCTTGGCACGATGCGTCAGATACGCCATCACGCGTACGCTTGAACCTGCCAGCGCCGCAATCTCGCCCGTGTCTTCAACGACCTTGCGCGCCAGCCCCGTGTAAGCCGGATAGTCGTAAGCCAGATCAATGCGTTTCACATAAGGCAAATCGGCGACAGTGAATTTATAGATTTCGGATTTGCAGCCCGGCGCTTCGGCGAAATACTCGGTGTCTTCCTGAATGTTGAAGATGAAATGCTGAAATTCGTTTTTGGCTTTGGCGGGTTCCATCGGCGCGCCTACCCATTGGTCATCGCCCGCGCCTGCCTTGCGCGTAAAGATCGTCAACGTCTCGGCTTCAAAATTCACTGTCGTAGCCACGATCTTTTGATCGGTACCTTTCGGCACACGCGCATTGCCCGGCTTGAGCGTAATTTTCAACGCATCTTTATCGGCAGTCGCCGCGAATGCCTCTGGCGTTACGACTTGTGACAAGCCTTTCCGAATTTCCTGCGGGCCGAACACCAACGCGCTGATAAACAAAGCTACGCTGGCAAAGGCCGCGCCGCCGTATTGCCAGAACCGTTTGCGCGGTACGATGGCGTCGAGGTTTACGTTATTCGCCGACTGGTTGGCCTTCGCGTTCAACCGTTCAAAAATCGCCGCCGACGTGAGCGTACGTTTGCTGTCATCGGCGAATTCAATCGCGCTGACCAGACTGTCATCCATCCCCGGCGTTTTCTCTTCGATCAAGCGCGCCAACTGCCCATCGCTCACTCGCTGCCGCAACGGACGCCACAACGCCAACCACGCCGTAGCCAAAACCGCTACCAATGCGCCGATACGCAATCCGACCAACGCGCCACTGTTGAAGCGTTGTTTGTAAGCCGCCCAACCTACGAGCAACAGCACGCCCGCCGCTACGGCCAGCAAAATCGCCAGCCCCCGCAACCAAAACAATAAATTGCGCTGACGGCGTACCGTCTGAATCAACGCCGTGAGTTGTTCGCCGATGTAGGTTGGATAGTTCATAAAGTACCTCTTTGGTTCATCGTGGGAAGTGCGTGGCACAATTCA
>JANNUY010000146.1:0-12067 GCA_031414155.1 Acidobacteriota bacterium | reverse complement strand
CGCGTTCGTAAAAATCCTGATCTTCGCCGCCAATCAGGCTGGCGTTGGTGCGTCCCAGGCGCGTGTCATAAAAGCCTACGCGTTCGATCACCGAACGCCGCATCACGCTGTTGCCGCCGGTCATAATGCCTTCGTAATCTTCGCTGCCGAATTCGCAAACCTGCTCGCCACCGTCTACCCAGCCGATGACGGCGCGATAACTTTGCGGGAACCATTCGGGCATCGCTACATAGTCCCAACGCGGCTTGACCGGGCCGCTGATGAAATCGAGATCGGGTTGCTTGAAAGCCTCGATAATGGCGTTGAACCAACCCGAATCCATTTCCTGATCGTCGTCGAAAATGCCGATGAGTTCGCCGGACGTTTGCTGAATTGCCGTGTTCAACGCGTAAGACTTGCCTTGTTTGGGTTCGAGGACATAGCGCATTCGCCCGCCCCACAACTTCGTTTCGTCCGCCACAACATGGGCCGTGCGGTCGGTGGAATTGTTATCCACCACCAACACATGCACATCCAAGCCTGCCGGAATCGTCGCATCGCGGAGGCTTTCGAACACGCGCGGCAATTGCTCACTGCGGTTGTAGGTGGGGATAATTAAATCAAGTTGCATTAGCAATCAGCCTGGGTGCGCAGCGCTGCCTACCCAGGTTTAGAGTGGACGCGTCGCATCAGTCAGCCACGCTTGAAACATCAACACATTCCATAATTGTTCGGCAGGCACGCGCCAACCCACGTAATTGCCCGAAAGCTGCTCCTGCCATTTGGCGCGCACTATGTCCGGTTGCAGAAAGCCTTCCGCGCGCAACCGCTTTTCGTCGAGCAGGTCTTCGACCCACGGACGCAGGGGGCCAGTCAGCCAATTTTCGAGCGGGACAGAAAAGCCCTGCTTGGGGCGTTCGATGAGTTGCTTGGGCACATAACGAAACAGCAACTGGCGCAGCGGCCATTTCGTCACGCCCTCACGCACCTTGTAATCAAGCGGCACCGACCAAGCGAATTCCACCAGCCGATGATCGAGCAGCGGCACGCGCGATTCCAGGCTGACGGCCATGCTGGCGCGATCAACTTTAACCAGAATGTCATCGGGCAAATAGCTAACCGAATCGAGATACATCATGCTTTCGATAAAGCTGGGCACGCGCGCGAGTTGCGCCAAATCGGTGAGCGCGGTGAGCGGCTCTTGCGAATTGATTACTAACTCAGACGGTTTTTCCCAATGCGAGGCGAGGCGGTGATACATCAATTCAGGACGATCTACTGCCAAGTTTTGCGCCCATTGCTGCGCCTGAAAATTCACTTTGGCGGGCAAGCCTTGCGTGGTGAACCCGCTGACGGCAGCCAAGCCTGAAAAGCCCGCCGCCGCAGTTTTTTTCAACACGCCGGGCCAGTTGGCGATGCGCCCCCAGGCTTTTTGCGCACCGAAATAGCGGCGGTATCCGCCAAAGAGTTCATCGCCTGCATCGCCTGACAAGCTCACCGTGACGCTTTCACGCGCGAGTTGCGAAACCAAAAACGTGGGCAGTTGCGACGAGTCAGCAAAGGGTTCGTCGTAATACTTCGCCATCGAAGGAATGACGTTCAACGCTTCATCCGGCTTGACGTAAAGCTCAGTGTGATCAGTTCCTAAATGCTGCGCGACGGCTTTGGCGAATTCGGCTTCGTTGAAGCCGGGTTCGTCGAAACCAATGGTGAAGGTCTTGACCGGCTGCGAACTGAGCGATTGCATCAGCGCGACGATGGTCGAAGAATCAATACCGCCTGAGAGAAATGCGCCGAGCGGTACGTCGGCGATCATTTGTCCGGTGAGCGATTGCTTGAGCAAGCGTTCGAGTTCGTTGACGATTTCGTCACCGTTGCCTTTGAACGGATGCGTCGCGCCGCGTTCGGCGGCGGTTTTGAGCGACCAGTAAGGAATGGGTTGCGGCAGTTGCTGGCGCTCGGCGGCGGCGTAATCCAGCTTGAGATAAGTCGCGGGCGGCAGTTTGTGAATGCCGCGAAAGATCGAATAAGGCGCGGGGATATAGTTGTGCCGCATAAACAGCGCCAACGCATCGCGGTTGATTTCGCCACGCCACGCCGGATGGGCGCGCAAGGCGTTGAGCGTCGAACCGAAAAGCAACGTCTTGCCCATCCAACCGTAATACAACGGCTTTTCGCCCATGCGGTCACGCGACAAATAGAGCGCGTGCTCCTGCTTGTCCCACAAGGCAAAAGCAAACATACCTACCATTTTTTTGAGCGCGGCTTCGACGTCCCATTGCTCGAAAGCTGCGAGCATGACTTCAGTGTCGGAATGTCCGCGCCATTGATAACCAGAGCCGTCGAGCGCGGTGCGCAGTTCTTGCCGCAATTCTCGATAGTTATAAATCTCGCCGTTGAAAGTCATCGCAAACCGCTGGCTAGCGGAATGCATAGGCTGATGTCCTGCGGGCGTGAGATCAACGATAGCGAGGCGGCGATGCGCCAAGCCAATGCCTGCGTCAACATCGTGCCACTCGCCGCTGCTGTCAGGGCCGCGCCGATAAAGCTGATCGCTCATACGCGTGAGCAAGGCCGTGGGGTCGCCTTCCGTGCGTTGAAATGTGAGAAAACCTGTAATGCCGCACATAAAAAATAAAAGCCTTAGTGTACCTTCGCCGCTGGTGCTGAAGCCGCTGCCGTCTTTCTGCCAATAAAAACCAGATAGGGGCTAAACCACGAAGTGCTGCCGCCCGGGCGCGGAAACAGCCAATGCAAGATGACGTTCAACATCATCTGCACATTTTTGACGGCGTTGATCAGTGCGCCGCGCCAGCCACCGCTCACTTGCGGCAGGCACAGTTGCAACTTGATGACGCCGACGTAATCGCAAACGTGCTGTTGCAAAGACAAATCTGTGAACAAATCTTGAAAAGTTTTTTTCTGCATCACACTCAGGTTATGCATCGGCAGCGTCTTACGGTTGAACAGCCGCGCCACCCAATAGTTAAAACCCGACAAGCGCGGAATTTGCACGACTAGCCAGCCACCTTCTTTCAACAAATCGAGGTGACGTTGAATCACTACCGTTACGTCGTCGAAATGTTCGGCGAAACCGAACGAAACGACGACATCAAAAGCTCCGGCGTACTGTTCCGCCACGGCGGGAGCAAACACATCGGCTTGAATCACATGCGCCGGATCAAGGCCGTGTTGCGCAAAGAGTCGCCGGTTAATCGTCGCGCCCGCTTCGGTGTATTCAATGCCGTAAGGCTCATAGCCGAATTTCTCATGAAACCACAACAGATGTTCGCCCGGCGCACTGCCGATTTCTACGACTTTTAGCCGTTCGTCTTTGGGCAACAAACCGGCCATCATCACGTCCCACAGCAAGTAATTGCTGTGATCTTTCAAAGAAGCGCCGAAAAACTTTTTGATCCAACCACTCACCGGTTGCCCTCCGAGTGGGCCTGCCAACGGACCTGATTGCCCAGCACGCGCTTCACCGTCAGCGCCTGTCGGCTGGGTTTCGTAGTTGCGCTCCCAAAAATGTTTTTCGGTCAGTCTTTCCATCGGGCCATCGTCCTGCCATCGTCTGCCATCGTCTTTTATTGCCAACAGCGGAAACACTCAGGAAAACTACGAGTGGAGACTTTCCGCAACTCTCTCCCGGTTTGATTTTCTTCTGTCCATTTTTTCTTGTCTCAGAAACTGTTTTCAGGCAGGAAAATATGGACAGAAAAAGGGGAGGGAGAAATTCAGAAATCTTCCACTAGTTCCTCTGCTCAACCGGCAAGCGTTGGGCGTCTACCGTCACGGTAACGTAAGCAGGGGGGATATTGCTGCGCTGGACGGCAACCAGTTCCTGAATTTCGTGCGCGCGTAAGTATTCCTGCGCCAGCATTCGCATCGCGGTGGCAAACGCGAAAACCTGATAAACCAATTCGAGATCGTGTCGGCTGACAAAAAAGCCGGACGCGCAATAACCCATCAGCGCGACCTGCAAGCCGTGCGTGTAATGAATCAGCGGCGAATCGGGCGCGCGGGCACTCAAAATCTGGCGCGCACGCCACAGCCGAAAGTAACTCAACCCAATCAAACCAAGCAGCAACATCAAAGCCGGAATGCCGACTTCAGCGCCCAAATGCAAAAACGAATTGTGCGCAACGCGCGGATTTTCTTTGACGCTGTAACGCGGGTAAACCTCCATCAGATTGCGATGCCCAATGCCGGTGAGCGGATAGTCCTGCATGATTTGCAAGCAAACGCTCCACGCATCTAACCGCTGTTGCGCCGAACGGTCTTCGCGCCCGTCCTCTTGAATGGTGCGTAGCCGTTCGGTGATGACATCGGGCGAAAAAGTCAGCACTAGCACCATCGCCACGGGTACGAAAATCATCCCCGTTATTTTGTATTTCGTGCGCATCGCCAGCAAGAACATCACTACGCACAAGCCGACAAATCCACCGCGCGAGCGCGTGAAAAAGACTGTCATAAACGCGGCGAACGCGC
This sequence comes from Acidobacteriota bacterium, assembly GCA_031414155.1. GTDB lineage: Bacteria > Acidobacteriota > Blastocatellia > RBC074 > RBC074 > JACPYM01. Next base: position 7,597 of record JANNUY010000146.1, on the reverse strand, counting down.
TTAGATACCAACCCCACTTCAGCCAAAATTGTTTGGCTCCGCGCCCCGCGTAATAGAGCAGCGGCAAGGCCATCACCAGCAACAGGGCGTAATCGTTGTTGTCTTCGAACATGCCGCCCGGCCCATAAGAACGATTATCCGCGCCGCCTACGAAACCGCGCGCCAGCGAACGCAAGGCCAGAAACGCCATAATGCCGCAAGTGCCGAGATAAAGTTGCTGTACGCGTTTTTCAGTGTCGGTCATCGCCGTCATCAACAACGCGATCAAAATTACTTTGGTAAATTCGATCATCTTCGGCTGCGATTCGCCCGGATTGATCGAAGCCAGCGTCGAGACCAACATCTGCAACCACAGCAAAATCAACAGCAGGTTCGGCAGCAAACGCGGAAAGCGTTTCGGCATTTCAAACAGCACATACCCCGCCAACGTAGCGACCGCTACGGCCAGCGAAAAGCGCGCGTCAGGAATGAATGCCCACTGTTGCGGACGCAGATATGCCACACCGAGATAAGACAGCAGTCCCCAGAACGGCGCAAAAAGCGCCACCGGAACCAAAAAAATCATCAGGGCATATAAGAGAAACGCTTTCATAAACTTAAAGTGAAAAGTGAAAAGTGACTAAGTAGTCCCAAACTTTTCACTTTTCGTTTTTCACTTCTCCACTAACTCCGCATAAAGCCGTTCATAACGTTCGAGCATCGCGGGCAAACTAAAATCGCGTTCGGCGCGACGGCGTCCGACTTGACCGAAACGGCGGGCAAGGTTGCGGTCAACGACAAGGCGCGCGAGGCGCGCGGCCATCGCGGCGGGGTCTTTGACATTGACCAAAAAGCCGTTTTCGCCTTCGTGAACAAGTTCGGGCAGCGTAGGGATATTCGTCGCCACTACCGGCAACGAAGCGCCCATCGCTTCGAGTACCGCGCCCGGCAAGCCTTCTGACAGCGAGGGCAGCACGAACACATCCATCGCGCGCAAGCAACGCGCAACATCGTTGCGCAAGCCAGTGATCACCACCGCTTCGTCAATTTTCAATTCGCGCGCCAGCGTTTCGAGCCGCGGGCGTTCGGCTCCATCACCGACTAACATCAGCTTCAAACTGGTGCGCGTTGGTTGCGCGTCCAGCAATTGCGCGAACGCCTTGACCAACGTCGGCAGGTCTTTCGTTTCCTGAAAGCGCGCGACCGTGCCAATAACGCAATCGTTCGGCGCGAGGCCAAATTCGGCGCGCAAGGCTTGCGCGTCAGCGGGCGTAACGGCGTCGAGTTTTTCGAGATCAATGCCGTTCGCAACGACCTTGACGCGGCGCGGGTCAAAACCCGTCTCGCGGCAAAAATACTGCCGCATCTCTTCTGACACGCTGAAAACCTGATCGGCCAGATGATAAATGCAACGGCGAATCACTTTGCGCTTGGTCGGCTCAAAATGAATGTAAGGCAGGTTGCGCCCGTGTTCGCTATGCACGAGTTTCAGTCGCCGCCCGCTCAATATCGCCAGCGCCGTTGCCAGCGCGCCGTCCACGCCCGCCCAACTGCGCGTATGCACGATGTCGGGTTGGTATTCACGGATCACGCGCACCAGCTTGAACGGCATGCCTAACGCACGCGCTTCGCCTTTTGCCATGTCAAACAACTTCACATGCGGCCCGACGCGTTCCGCCGCCGTGCCCAATCTCGTCACGGTGCAAATCGCCTGCTCGAACCGTTGCGGGTCAAGCCGATTGGCGACATCAATCAACACACGCTCCATGCCGCCGACGCCGAGTGAATCGAGAATGTGCAAGATTTTGAGCTTGCGTGTTGCCATAGCGGTCTCACCTCGCCTCACTTCACCGCTGCCCGCAAAGCCATTTCGCAACTCAACACGCGGCACCATTGCTGGTCATAAGCAAAACTCGTTTGCCGCGAAGCAGACAAAAACGCGCTCAACGCGGTTGGCGATAACACTTCGCTCAAGCGCATTCGTTCGGGCGTAAGCAGGTCTTGTACGGCTTCGTCGCGCCACAATTGCACGCGCGTCGGTTCGCGTGACGCAATGGCGGCAGGTTTCACCGGACGCCCCAAAATCTTCCAGCCCTTATGCCAAACCTTGCTGCCATAACTCGTCAGCAACGGCGCAAAGCGATGAAAGTTCGTCAACCCCAACGGTTCCGCCGGATAGCCGTGTTCGAGCGGAGCCGCCGCCAGACGCGGTTGTAGGCGTTTCAACATCGCGCGCACCAGTAAGCTGCGTTGGCGAATGCGCGGCGTCGCTTGCAACATCACTTCGAGCGCCGGACGCAACATAAACGGCGACAAACAAAGGCGCAGTTGATCGGTTGCGCTGGCGATGCGGCCTTGCCAGCGATGCATGCGCAATTGCAAATAAGTGTTATCCATTTGCAGCGTATTCGGCCTGTCGCTCAGTTCGGAATTCGCGCGCTGAATCAGCGCGGTAAAATGTTCGATCAAACGCGTAGTCGCCGTTGTGTCAAAAAGCTGTGGACTGTTCGGATCAACCACGTAACGCCCCGCTGCAACTTTGCGCGCGTCGAGCGGCTCGCTTGCGCCGGTACGTGGCAAGAGCAGTTCCCACCAATAGCCGCGCGCTACTTCGCCAAACGAACCGTTGGCGCTCAAGTCATAAGCGTGTGCCGTGCGCCAATGCACCGGCAGCACGCCCAGGCCGTATTCAACGCAATCGTATTCGCCATCGGTCACACCCAGCGCATCGTTCACCGCCGCGAAGGTCACCGGTTGTTGGCTCAAATCTACCGGCGTATGCCGTTTGCCCGTTATATGCGAAAGCTGTTCAGCCACAACGACATCGGGGCGATCAGGAGCGCCGGTTACGGTCGTTTCAAAATCTACGTCAGCACTCAAAAACGAAGCGGCTAACGCCCGCGAGTCATATCCGCCCGTAAGATCGCATAACAAACGCGGCACGAGTTTGCCGACTGCGCGCGCACCTTTGACGATGGCCTCGCTAAAAGCCTCAACCGCCGCTTCTCCATCAAACTTGTTCGGCGTCAGTTCGCTCAACGACCAATAGCGTTGCCGCGCAATTTGTTTGCCTTCGCCGAACTGATAAATGCTCGCCGGTTCGAGCTTACGCACCTCAGCGTAAAAGCTGCGGTCTTCATAAATCACGCCCGTGCGGATGAATTCTTCGATGCCCAACGCATCGGGCTTGGTCGGAGCCAAAGCCGCCAACACGAGCGAAGAACTCGCCAACGCTATGCCGTGCGGCAAGGCGCGCATAAAGGCGTGACGGCTGCCGATCAAATCGGTGATGACATAAACCGTTTGGGAACGCGCTTCGCCGATCACGATGACAAAGAACCCGCTCAAGGCTTGCGCCAAACGCTGCACGCCGTGTTGCGTGAAAAATTCCAGCAAGCGCGCTTCAGCGCCTGAGGCCCAGCCTTCCTGATGAAACCAGGTGCCGACGACGCAGCACCAATTTCCGGCCCCGTCCTGCACGAGCGGCGTGCCCGAACCATTGCGCCGCGCGTAACTGGCCGCGTGCCCATAGGCCGTGCTTACTTCTCCCGTCGGCGCTACGCCCTTGATCTGTTGCGTAACGGCGCGCGCGCGCTCGCGCACCGCCACTGCGGGAAAGGCATCTGTCCGTTGAATAATCGCCCAAAAATTTCCCACGTAACTTTTGCAGTTAATTTGCCGTTAAGACGAAAGGCGCGGTTTGGTCGTACTCTGTTTAGGAGTGTTGCCGCTCAACATCATCGTTTTATCGTTCATCGCTCAAACTCTCGATCAGAAAACGCGCCGTAAGGGCGGGAAGGAGCTTCAGCCCCGCTCTGATCAACGACCATTTCAATTTGCGGCGATAAGCGTTCGCCAACCCTAAATACTCCGAAGCACCCGCGTAATCCTGCGCCTGCAATTTTTCGCGATAGACATGCCAGTGGAGCGTCGCTTGCGAGTCGTTGAACTCTTGCTCTGCCGCCGCGCGTTCTGACGGGATTAAATCGCTCACGGCCAGCACCTTCATCAACGCTTTCATCTTGTTTTGGTAATGTGTCAGGCCGGTGTTGGAAAGCGAATTGCTGCGGTAACGATAACGCACCAGCGGTTCGGTCGTGTAATCGAATCGGCAACCGCGTTTCAGCAAGCGCAACCACAAATCGTAATCTTCTGACGAGCGTAACTCATCGTCATAACCTCCGACCGACAACACTAACTCGCGGCGCAGCGCGCCTAAACCGAACACGTTGCTTTGCCGCCGCAATAGCTTTTCCAGCGTGACCGGCGCGTTGGGTGGATAAATGGATTGAAAATCTGCGCCGCTATATTTCGTCGAGCCCCAAAACAAAGCGTTGGGGAACATCAAATCAATCGTCGGATCGGCTTCTAACCGACCGATCATGACTTCGAGGTAATTCGGCATCCAGGCGTCATCGCCATCGAGCAAAGCGATAAATTCACCGCGCGCCGCTTGAATGGCCGTATTGCGCGCGCCCGCCAGTCCGCGATTTTCCTGCCATAGATAAACCAGCCTGCCGCCGAAACGCTCACGATAGCTTTCAGCGACTTGCGCCGTCTCATCCCGCGAGCCGTCGTCCACGACGATGGCCTCGTAATCATTCCGCGTTTGCGCCAGCACGGAGTCCAGCGCGTCTCCCAAATAAGGGGCCACGTTGTAAGCCGGAATGATGACGCTGACTTTCGGTAACTCTGTCATACCCAAAACTTAGCCCAACACGGGGCCAGACGAACTGCGTGTCTTTGCACTCATAAACGACCGGGTGTCGCCGTCACCAAACGCAAAGTAAAAGGGGGCCAATAACAATCCCATCAGTATGCCGTGGCAATGCGCACGACTGCGGCGTTGCAAGTCGGGACTGTCTTCCGGCTTGCCGCGCCAGCGCCGCAACCAGCCTTCGAGCGACCACCACAAAATGCGCAGCGCCGTCCGGTCACCGCGCAAAATATGTTTCATCGTGAACCCGCTCAAACCCTTGCCGTAGCCATATTCCAACCGCAAAACCTGTGCGAGCGTCGTGCGTCCGTGATCGTGATGCACGACGACGTTCGGCGCATATAGCAGATGAAAGCCTGCCGACAAACCGCGATAAATCAGGTCGGCTTCTTCGCCGCTCGCATGAAAACAACCCGCGCCCAACCGCACATCGAAACACCCGACTTGCTCAAACAACGCCCGCCGAAAGGCCGTATTCGCGCCATAGACTTCGTTGAAATCATGTGGCGAATGAAACGTCCGGCGGCGTTCGTCGGTTTTGAACGTCACCGGTTGCAGCGTTTCGCGGGCCAGTAAAATGCGTCCGCCCATCATGCAAAGCCGCGAATCCGCCGCGAACTCGCGGTGCATTTCATCGCACCAGTCCGGCGCCACCAGCACGTCGTCATCGGTGAAAGCCACCACGTCGCCGGTGCTTTCACGAATGCCCAGATTGCGCGCCCGCGAAAGTCCGGCGTGCGGTTCATAAACATACCGCAACGCTTGCGCCAAGCCTGATGGAAGCCGTGCCGTGAATTGTTCAACCGTCGCGCGCGTCCCGTCGGTGCTGCCGTTGTCAACGATCACGATCTCGCGCTCATACGCGCCCGTGCATTGCAGCGCTAGCAAAGATTGCAGGCACTGCGACAATGAGGCGGCGCGGTTTCGCGTACAAATCACAATGCTGATTTTCATAGCGACGAGGGGGTTATCGCACCAGGGAGAAACTACTGGCAAGTTTCGTCTTTCAGGCAGATGACAGTCCGATTCATTTTCCATTTTTTATTTTCTATTTTTTATTTGCCATTGCTCCGATTGCTTCGGAAACCAATGACAAATTTCAAATAGAAAATCGCAAATGGAAAATCACTGCTAGCTACTTTCGGAGCCACCTGAAACTTGCCAAACAACCTATAAAAATTCGTGTTGGTCGGTCGCCGCCGGCTTCGCTTGCGCCTCTCCGAGCGGCACCAGCCGCCAGCGGTGCGGCGAATAAAACATGCCGCGCACTTTTTTGCCCGGCAAGACTTTCAGCAAATACTGGCGCGGCTTCCAGTCATAAGGCGCAATCGCACCGCGCCGCATCAACGAAGCGTCAATCTTAAAAATGCCCGGCGTCAGCCCGAACTCGTCAACTTCAATTTCGACCACGCCGTGGCCTTGCAGTTTGGGAATTTGATCGCCCGTCAACGCCGTCGTGTAATGCGTATGCAAGCGGTCATCCGCCGAATAAAAGAACAACTCGAAAACCGGATCATCTATCGGAACGTTCGCGCGATATTCGATTTGCGCGATGAGCGGTTGCCCCGTCGCCAGCGCGTCAATTTCTAACCCATCGCGGTCAAGAAACTTCACCCCCAGAATTTCGGCTTCACGTCCGCTGATGGCTTCGGCACCTGCTGCCAACATCGTTTCGTTTTCCTGCTCCGCTGACTTGAACACTACCGCGTTGTAATAATCGCTGATGACCTGTTGCGGCTCGCCGTCCGAACGAATCTCGCCGTTTTGCAAAAACACAACGCGTTCACACAGGCGTTCGACCGCCGTCATATCGTGCGAGACGAAAGCAATCGTCATGCCGCCGCGGCGCAACTCTTCGATGCGTTGCTGGCACTTGCTCTGAAAGGCCGCATCGCCCACGGCCAACACTTCATCCACCAGTAAAACCTTGGGATTGATGTGCGCCGCGACGGCAAAGCCCAGCCGCACGTACATCCCCGACGAATAGCGTTTGACTGGCGTGTCCATGAATCGTTCCAGCCCGGCGAAATCTACGATCTGATCGAATTTCTTACGCACCTCGGCGCGCTTCATGCCCATGATTGAACCGTAAAGAAACACGTTCTCGCGTCCGGTCAACTCAGGATGAAAGCCCGCGCCGACTTCGATCAACGAAGCCACCGAACCGCGTACGATCAGCTTGCCCTGCGTCGGGTAAACGATGCGCGCCAGCAACTTCAAAATCGTGCTTTTGCCCGACCCGTTCGGGCCGATGAACCCAATCGTCTCGCCTTGCTCAATATCGAAACTCACGTCGCGCAAGGCATAAAAGTCTTCGGTGTCGCCATCGCCCGCGCGCGCACCCTGCACGAGCCGCCGCCCAAAGCGCTGCAACTCTTCGCGGATGGATTTCGAGCCGAGTCGGCTCAGACGATAACGTTTGGATACTTGATCTACGGTGACAATCTTCATTCAGCGGCTAGTGGCTAGTGGCTGGTGGCTAGCGGCTAGTCGGCTTCACTAGCCACTAACCACTAATCACTAACCACGCTTAGACAATGTCTGCAAATTCGTGTTCGAGACGTTTGAAATACTTGTAACCCGCCCACACCAGGAAAAGCGAGACGGCGGCGGCCAATCCGAGATAGCTCAGTTCGGGCGCGCGGCCTTGCACGACGGCGCGGCGATAACCATCAATAATGCCCGCCATCGGATTGATGAGCATATAAAGCGTGCGGTACTTTTCGGGCACAGTGCTAACCGGATAAATCACCGGCGTGATATACATCCACACCTGAATCATATCGCACGACGGCGTCTGCGCGACGGCGGAACTCCGGGTCGTAGATCGCGAGATCACGGCACAGATCTGCCGCCAGCATATCCTGCGAGAGGCGAAATCCGTGCTCGTGTGCGTTGTTC
>JANNUY010000145.1:0-2739 GCA_031414155.1 Acidobacteriota bacterium | reverse complement strand
CGGAAAGTATTGCCGCACAACGCCGCCGAGTTTGATGACGTTTAAGTAAGCGTTACGCGATTGCAGCGGATCGAACGTCCATTTGATCGGCGTCAAACGGCGGCGCAGCGCGTGATCGCGTTGCGCCAGTTTGAGCTTCATGCCGATGCCCGTGTTTTGCCATTCGGGCAGCACGGCCAGCATATGCGAATAGACGTAAGGCCGATTGCCGTCGTCATAAGCAGGCAGCGCGTGCGCGAAACCCAACAGGCTTTCGTCTTCTTCGGTTGAGAACGCGCCGTAAGTGAATCCGCCGCTGTGTTGGGTGATGACAAACGAACGCACGGGCGTGAGGTCTACTTCAGAAAATTGCCAGACGGTGCGTTGCAAGTCTACGCACGCGGCGAAATCGTTTACGGTCTCGCACAGGCGAATTTCAAACTCTGGCAACTCGCCATCGGGAAGTTGTGGGCTAAAACCCAAATTCGAATTCATAAAGTTTTATCGCAGGAAGTCTTCGAGCTGAACCGAAGCCTCGGTCTTTTCGTCGCGGTATTTCACAATGATCGGCGCGTAAACCGACAAGCCCCAGTCTTTGGCAGCGCCGACGGTCAACGCCCGTGCGCCCGGCACGACGACCGCTCCGGCGGGAACCTCTAAAGGCTGGTCGCCTTCGCGGCGATAGATTTCGCCTTTGACCGCGTCGAACAACGGAGTACCACCTGTGAGGATTACGCCTGAACCGAGAATCGCACCCGCGCGCACGATGGTTCCTTCATAAACGCCGCAATTGCCGCCGACCAGCACGTCGTCTTCGATGATGACAGGCAGCGCGCCAACGGGTTCAAGCACGCCGCCGATTTGCGCGGCGGCGCTGATGTGGCAACGTTTGCCGATTTGCGCGCACGAACCAATCAATGCATGCGAATCCACCATCGTGCCGTCGTCAACATAAGCACCGACATTGATATAAGCGGGCGGCATGATCGTCACGCTCTGCCCCAGATAAGCGCCATCGCGCACCGACGAACCGCCGGGCACAATGCGTACGCCGCTGTTGATCGTTAGCCGCTTGGTTGGATAAGTGTCTTTGTCGAAATAAAGAAACGTGTCGTCTATTGAATAGTCAATCATTCCGCCCAGGCGAAAGCCCAGCAGGATGCCGCGTTTCACCCATTGCTGAACTTGCCACACGCCTTCATCGTTGCGGCTGGCGGCGCGCAACTGGCCTTTGTTCAAGGCCGCTTTGAATTCGGTAAAGACCGCGCGCGCTTCCTGCTTTTTATCGTCCGTGAGTTCGGCGGCGGGAAGGGAAAAGTAACTTTCAATCTGCGTTTCAAGGTTTGCTGACATTGTGAGTCTATTCGTCTTTCACTTGGTTTTTTAGCCATGCATCAACGACTGGATAAGCCGCGCGCGGCACTTCATGTGTGGCGTCAAAAAACTCTAAAACCACTGAACGCGCGTGTGATTGCAAGGCTTCGGCATTCTGCCGCATGCGTTCTGTGGTGTAAAACTCATCGCGCTCGGCGGCGACATACAACACATCCACTGCGCCCGCAGCGTATTTTCCTTCGGTTGCCCAATCGCCGGGGATGCCGCCGGCAATGGCTACGACGCCGCGAATCAAGTCGGGATGGGTGAAGGCAAAGCGGAAATTGACGCCTACGGCTTGCGAAAAGCCGAGCAGGAATACTCGCTGCGCATCAATCGTTCCGGCGGCGGTTTGTTCGGCGATAACTTGTTTGATTAGGCGATGATGCAAGGCGACGGATTCTTCGGGGTTGAAATTGCTCAACCAGCCGAAGCCGTAACCGAGTTGAGGTTTCTCTTTTGTTGGCATCACCAGATGATGATGCGGGCCTTGCAACGCAGCAATGACGAAATCCTGTGCGTTGATGCGCCGCATCACTTTCATCATCGAACTTTTGTCCCCGCCGTAGCCATGCAAGGCAATGACCAATGGTTTCGGCGCATCGCTCGGCGGCACATAAAGTTCGTAATAACAAGCGAGTTCTTCGACTACGCGGCACTCGCGGATTTGATCGTTCATGAAAAATCCTTTTCTTGTTTAGCTTTTGACTCCGAAGGGCTTTCGCCACAAGAAAGCACAAAAGACACAAAAGCTGCTCAAAAATTCTTTTGTGTCTTTTGTGCTTTCTTGTGGCGAAAGCCCATTCGAGACGAGCGAATAATAAGCAAGCAGATCGCTTCGGAACAACGCCTTGACAGTTTTGCAACGCGCCGCCTACATTGCCGGAGCTTACCGTTCGGTAAGTCGTTCAACCTTCTTTCAACTTGGGCAACTCAGGCAATCATTGTGAATATCGTCGTCTGTCTCAAACAAATCCTCGACCCGTTGGCTCCCGCGCGCGAATTTCGCGTGGATAACGAAAAGAAAGAAGCCGTGCGTGGCGCGGCCTCGCTCGTCACCAACATCTTTTGCGAGAACGCGATTGAAACCGCGTTGCAAACCAAAGAGAAGCTCGGCGCGGGCAAAATAACTGCGCTGACGTTTGGTGCGACGGATGCTGAAGATACGTTGCGCAAGGCGTTGGCGATGAAAGCCGATGCTGCCGCGCATGTGCTAAATGACGGCGCGAGTCATCCCGACCCGCTGGCCGTGGCGCAAGTCTTGGCCGCCGCGATCAATAAACTCGGCGCGTTTGATTTGGTTTTCACAGGCCGCGAATCCGGCGACTGGGGCGTAGGCCAAACCGGCGCGCTGCTCGCCGAATTGTTGAATGTGCCATACATCGG
>JANNUY010000144.1:0-4492 GCA_031414155.1 Acidobacteriota bacterium | reverse complement strand
CGTTCGGGGCCGAGCAATTGCTTTTCCTTCATCCATTCGTCCGAAAGAAACTTGCTCAGATAACGTTCGCCCGTGTCGCACACGATAAAAACAATGATGTCGTTTTCGCTGGCCGTCTCAGCGACTTTCAACGCAGCCCATGCGTTCGTACCCGTACTGCCACCGCAAAACAGGCCTTCTTCGCGGCACAGCCGCCGCGCCGTCGAAAACGAATCGCGGTCGGTGACGTTGATGATTTCATCTACATATTTGAGATGTACGTTGTCGGGAATCAACTCTTGCCCGATGCCTTCGACTAGATACGGTGTAGCTCCGACGAGCTTGTTCGTTTCTTTGTAAGTCTTAAACACCGAACCCAACGGATCAGCGCCGATGACTTTGACGTTTGGGTTTTGCTCTTTCAGATAACGCCCCGTGCCGCTGATCGTACCGCCCGTACCCAGGCCCGCGACGAAATGCGTAATCTTGCCTTCAGTCGCCTGCCACAGTTCCGGCCCCGTGGTTTGATAGTGTTTTTCAGGGTTCGCCGGATTGCCGTATTGATTGGTCAACACCGCGTTCGGCGTTTCGCGTGCGATGCGCTTGGCTACGCTAACGTAATGTTCCGGCGTGTCGGGCTTCGCAGCGGGCGAAACGATGATTACGTCAGCGCCCAATCCGCGCAGGTATTTGGCTTTTTCCTGACTGCTTTTTTCGGTCATCACGAATACGCACTTGTATCCTTTGACCGCCGCCGCCAGCGCCAACCCGATGCCCGTGTTGCCGCTCGTAGCCTCGACAATCGTCCCGCCCGGTTTCAAATCGCCCGCGCGTTCGGCGCGTTCAATCATCGCCAGACCGATGCGGTCTTTCACACTGCCGCCCGGATTGTGCGATTCCATCTTGGCGAGTACTAAAGGTTTCAGGCCTTTGGTGAGCTTGTTGAGTTTGACGAGCGCCGTATTGCCGATGAGTTCGAGAATGTTGTTTTGATAATTCATAAAGATAGCGACTAGGTTTCACGCAAAGACGCAAAGACACAAAGACTTTACAGCAAGATCGTCTTTGCGACTTTGCGTCTTTGCGTGAGATTCAAATTAGCGGCTCGCACTCATTGCGCGGTAGCCCAACTCCAAGCCTTTGGTCGTAGTGTAATACTTCGCCAGCATATTCGGATTTTCCCACGCTGGGATCGTCTTGGGATCGCGCAAATAACCGAAGAAGCGCGCCGCGACTTGGGCGAAATGGGCTTCGTGGCCGTCGCGGTATTTGTCAGGAAAGGTCACGCGCAACTTGTCGCCTTCGTCCGCCGCCGCCACGCCAGGATATTTGGCCTGCAACGCAGCAACTTTCTTTTGTAGCGCCGCCCAAATCACCGCCTTGTCCGCCGCGTTATTCGGAATCACATGAATCGTGTGCTGTTGGGCTTGTTTGACTTCAACGCGCGATTTCGTGCCTTTGAACCATGCTACATGCGTATCGCCGCCACCCGCCGGAGCTTCGTAATTCCAAATCACGTCGAGCTTGGCGTGTGTGCCGCGCAAAGCATAAGTCATCGAACCGTTGCAGAAATAATCCAGCTTGTCGTCTTTGACATTCGATGTGAGATAAGTCGGCCAGTTAGCTTCGCCCGTCACACGCTTGAATTCGTCTTTGCTCATCACGGTCGGCCAGCGTTTGCCGCTGATGACGTTCACGTCTTTGCGATAATCAATCGCCCGTTCGGGCAGCACCATCCATTGCACTAAATCAACCAGATGTGAACCCACATCGGCGACGCCTTCGCCTTGTTGTTTCACGTCAAAGAACCACGCCGGACGAATGTTCACGTTGCCTGACACGACTTTATAAAGGTGATGAAGGCTTTCCATATAAATCGCCGGATCGCTCTCAGAACCTTTCTGCAACGTGCCGAACACCGCCGCGTCATTGATGAGTTCGCGTTGCAACATCGTCGTGATCTCTGACCGCTCGGTCATGATGTCGTAAGCGATCAGCTTCTTCGCGTCGGCGGTTTTCAACGTAGCTTCCAGCTTGGGAAAGTCCGCCGCGTTGATAATCCATGGCTTGTCAATCAGCGCATTGATGCCGCCTTCGACCGAAGCCTTAATGCGGTCAATTTTGCCGTTATTGCGTCCGGCCATGATGACTACGTTGCCCGGTTTGTCGCGCAGCATGCGCGCCAGCGGATCGTTGCTCGTATGAATTTCCAACTCCCAATTCGTAGGGCTGGCCGCGCGCATATTGAATCCGTTGATGCGTTTCAGGTGTTCGTTCAGATCGAAACCGAGCGGCGCGTAAATGTTTACCGTGGGCGCTACGCCAGGAAACATCTCGCGTTGCACGAGCGCCGCGTGAAAGTGTCCGGGATCAAGCGTCATCAGTTTGATGTCAGGCATAGCTTTTTCTTTTTGTTGCGCTGTTGTTGGCACAATTAGCCACGAGAGATATAAAAATAACAGCGTGCCTACTAACACATAGTTTCTGTAGTAAGTTTGTTGCATAAGGTCACTTTCTACCTAGGTCTTGATTGTGAGTCGCAAAGTGCAAAGATTGTGATTGCCAGCATTAACTTGATGGATTGCCACTAATTGCACGGTTAATGTTTATTTTATCAAGTATTGTGATAAAAAATAGAATGGCGAAAAAAACTCCCCAAGGATACCAAACATAATTGAACCACTTGTTAGAGAAGTCAGGGAGATAAATGCCAATTAGTGTCAGCGGAATAGTAAGAAATAGTATTCCAGCTATAGCTCTCAGGCTTCGATATCTGTCAGAAACGAGCCATATTACGATCCCTAAAAGTGACCACGGGAGGATCGTGCATAAGGCTTTCTTTAACCAAGTTGGAATGTTATTGATTTGCGCTACTTGCCAAATGAAAACGGGTTTATTGGTCGCAATTTCATTAAGATCGCTTGCTAAACGTTCATAAGTTTCCTGCACTTTGGGCAAAGATTTTATTTCGTTATCTTTTGAAGACTTAGTAAGTTGATCAAGTAACTTAATTTCTCGTTCTATCTTGTTCAAGGCAAAGGAAGAAGTATATTGTTCGTAAATAGTAAAACTGATAACTACACCACTTAGTAAGGGGTGTAATTTCGTCCTGATGTTCAATTAATTCAATAATTAAGATGTTACTGCCATAGCATCCGTCCAGAAATCATCCCATTGAAGCGAGAGTTTGAGCGCCCGCAGTTGCAACAGGGGGGCGCCGCCTGTGCGTGTCCAGTGCATGCCGCTACGCCCGAAGCGCGCTTTGACTAACTCTTTGCAGGCGGCTTCGGTTACGCCGCTGCCGATGGGCAGGTTGAGCAGCCGCCATTTCGCGTACTGCATGTGTTCGACGTGTTGCGCAAAGTAGTTAAGTTCCTGCGTTAACGCTTTTCGTGCGCGCGCCGTCAACAGCGTGCCGCGCAAATAATGCCGTAACGAATGTAACAAGCCACGCGCCGCTCCGATTTTTTCCAATAAACGCTCCCGCCATTTTTCGTAATAACTTTCCGCCGCCGCGCCTGCCCCGAAAATCAATTCCGCCGCCGTGTGCAAGTGCAACGCCGCGTGATAAAAATCCAACATGCACAGCGCCATCGGAAAATAACGCCGAAAGAATTCCCAGTTCCACTTCGCCCCATCGCCCAGACAAACGTGCAAGGCAGCGGGGAATTGCGCCAACACACCTTGCGTCCGCGTCGCCATTTCCTCCGTAAAATCGGCTTTCCCGGCTTGCGGCATCGTGCCGTGATACTCCGTCGCCAGCCGCCTGCCGTGCAGGTCGTACACCGCCAGCGTACCGCACATCGCTTCTTTGTAATTTTCCGCGACCAGCGGCAGCGTCGTCCCGTCTACGCCGGTCGCCACCACGCACACCGGCGGCTCCGGCGTCGCCAACACACGCGGCGTCTGGCGTGCCAGCGCCGCCGCGCCGACTTGCTGCGCCACCTCGCTCAGGTAACTCGCGGACAGCTTTACACACGTACTTTTTTCCAGGTCTTGTGCGACTTCGCGCGGCGTCGCACTGGCGACCTTGAATCCCACCACTTCCGCCAGACGCGGCGTCGCAGAACCAAACTTTAATCCGGCCTTGAGTTCTAGCGGACACACCGTCGCACCACCCCCACTGGTTTGGTAAAGATGCCGTGACATCGCAATTTCGCCCTGCACCGTTTGGTAATGCCCGACCGACGCCTCTTTGCGGTAGTAGGTTTGCCCTTCGTATTCCCAGCGTTCGTCCGTAACTTCGTGCTGACGCAACAAATCGGTCGTCAGCTCCTGCCCAGTCACGTTGAGAATTTCCTGCACCGTAAGTTCGCCCTGATAGAAGCTCCCTGCGCGCGCGACTCGCCAATCCATTTCCGTCAGCGTCACTGTCAAAGTATTTGTCGTTGCGTCGTAACCTATGCTAGCTTTCATCTTCGGTCCTCCGTTAGCTTGGTCGCTGAAAAACGAGAGCTTTCTCGTTTGTTGGAGGACCGATTTTATTGTATTCACTCCATTTATCGCTACATCA
>JANNUY010000143.1:0-2373 GCA_031414155.1 Acidobacteriota bacterium | reverse complement strand
GGAGGCAGGATTTCCATGCCGATGTTGCCTTCGCTGGGGTAGAGCAAGACGAACGAACCATTTGCGACTTTCATTGTGTCAGCCATATCGGGCGGCACTTCCATAATCCATCCCAATTCGGTTTTCTTTGGTGTGATTACTGCGGACATATTCTTGACCTCACTTGGACTCATCTATTTGTCGGCTTGACGATATTTCGCTTTTTCTTGCCAACGCATTTTCACGCCATCCTAAAACGATGGCAAGCTCGGCAGCTCAACCTCAAACCTCATCAATCCAATTCTGTATCTTGTCAGCAGGCAGCAAGTCGCGGAAATCGGCTACGTTGCGCGTCACGACAACGGTGTTCTCGGCCAACGCGAGAGACGCAATCAGCACATCAACGTAGCGTTTATGCGTGCTGGCCTTTTGCCGCAAGGCTTGCAATGCACTGACCGAAGTCTCAGTGGCATAGACGATTTGATAGTTGGTCAGGAAGGCTTGCGTTTCCAGCAAGCGGGTTTGCTCACGCAGCAGGTTTTCCGGCGCGGTTTTGAGACAGGCGTCAAAGCGTCCGCGCAATTGTTCGATGACTACGAAAAAGGGAATGCCGATCTCACTCGCTGGCACGCGCGCAAGGTGATGCTCCAGATTCGGCTGAGTGCGGTTGAAATAACGCAGGATGTTTGAGTCGAGTAAATAGCGCATGGGTTATGGCCTAATTTCAGCGTCAAGATCAGCCAACGTAAATTGGTCACGCGACCGTTCAATCTCGTCAAAGACTTCCATCGCTCCCGGATCGTCGGCAAAGATGCAGTAATGCTTATGTCCTTGAGCCAAGATCTGTGCCCTCAATTTTTCTCTTTCCAGTTCAGTTTCTGAACGAGCCTCGCCATTCTTATGGCCTTCAATATCCGCCTCAACACTTTCCGCAGATTCAACACGCTCAAGCAATTGCTGATAGGCGACAGCATTCTGAATAACGACTTCTGGCTGGCCGTCAATCGTCAAAGCAAACGGTAAACTCGACAATTTGAGGCGATGTATCAACTCGCTTGGATTGTGCGTGAACTCCGCAATCGTATGTGTCTCGCTAATACCAGTCATCTTCAAGTACTCCTTGTGTGTCTCGGGTTGCTGTTTTGTCGGCTTGCCGACAACCTGTCTAAATTGTTGATTCAAAAGTCAGTTGCTAGAATAATCAAGTGGCTCAATCTGCGCCGACCAAGCTTGTTTTCTCTGGCCCGACGCATTTTCGCGCCAATCCAAACCGATGGCAAGCACGGCTCTCACTCCTCATCCGCCGGCGGCTCAAACAGCGACGACTGATTCACGTGCTTGCTCGGCTTTTTCAGATGCCGTGCGAACTTGGGTTTACCGGTTACGTCGAGTTCGTTTTGTTCTAAGTTCGTCAAAATCTCGCGGGCGCGTTCGACGACGGATTTAGGCAAGCCAGCCAATCGCGCGACTTCTATGCCGTAGCTTTTGCTGGCGCTGCCCGCTACGACGCGGCGTAAGAAGACGATGTCGCCGCCTGCTTCTGAGACGGCGACCTGATAATTGCGTACGCCGGGTCGCAGTTTGGCGAGTTCGGTGAGTTCGTGATAGTGCGTTGCGAACAGCGTTTTGGCGCTGTGTTGGCCGTGATCGTGTAGGTATTCGGCAATCGCCCAGGCCAGCGACAGGCCGTCAAACGTAGCCGTCCCGCGCCCTACCTCATCAAGCAGCACGAGGCTGCGCGGCGTAGCCGTATTCAAAATGTTCGAGGTCTCGGTCATCTCGACCATAAACGTAGACCGTCCGCGCGCCAGATTGTCCGACGCGCCTACGCGGGTGAAGATGCGGTCTACGAGCGGGACGCGGGCGGAGGTGGCGGGTACGAAGCTGCCGAGTTGCGCCATGATTACGATCAGCGCGGTTTGTTTGAGATACACAGACTTGCCGCCCATATTCGGCCCCGTGATGATCAGCAGGCGGTCGGTCGTATTATTCGTGACCAGATCGTTAGGTACGAACCGGTCGCCGAGGGTTTCGATGACGGCGTGCCGTCCGGCTTTGATCTCCAATTCGTCGCCTTCGTGAACGCTGGGGCGGACGTAATTGCGCCGCGCGGCGACTTCGCTTAAAGCCGTTAAGCAGTCCAGCAAGGCGACGGCGCGGGCTACGCCTTGAATGCGACGGACTTCACGCGCGAGTTGCTGGCGTACTTGGCTAAATAGCTCTATTTCTAATATGATAATGCGCTCTTCTGCACCTAAAACCTTAGCTTCGTATTCCTTCAATTCTGGCGTCGTATACCGCTCCGCATTCACCAGCGTCTGCTTGCGTTCGTAATCGGTCGGAATTTTGTCTTTATGAGTGTTGCTGATTTCGATGAAGTAGCCAAACACGTTG
>JANNUY010000142.1:0-3396 GCA_031414155.1 Acidobacteriota bacterium | reverse complement strand
GAGAAAACACAGATTCAGAGTGCGTCGAAGGTTCGTTCCAGCGATGGTTTGCTGGTTCATTGCTACGGTAAGCTGACCCTTGCCTTCTATTTGCTCTGTTTCTACCCTTGATTCGCATTGCTTGTCCATTACTAGATTTCTCCGCCAGTGCTAAAGCTATCCTAAGCTAGCCTGCCAATTGCTTGCGTAACTTTGCTCGCACCTCGTCGCTTATCTCTACTACTGGAATTGTCATAAAGACGGATCCGTGAGCGAGGTCGGCGGCGGGCCAAGCGTAAAACAGACGGTTGCGTTTCACATCCACAACCAGTAGCAATACCGGGATATTCGAATTTGCCAGATAAAGATATTGGTTGGCGGGCATCCGGTACTTGCCATTGACTGGTTGTTCTGTCGCTTTGACTTCAACGGCGTAAGTATTGATCCCGCCATCTGGTTTGGAAAATCCGACAAAGAAGTCATAAGCAAAATCCGTCACAGGTTGGGCGACAAAGGCGGGTTCGAGTTCCTGAAGGAACAATTCGGCCATCAATTCGCCTCGGCGCGCAACCAGATTGGCGGGCGCAGTTGAAACAGAAGTTATCGTATTCATGCAAACTCCGATGAATTAGGTTTATACGAGACGCTACACCAGAAGTTACTCACCTCATCGTGTAGCTTGCGCAAATTGCCGCTGTTCAATTCGTAATGCAACGGAATCGTCGTGATTGCGCGGTGCGCCGTACCCCGATGAACCGAGCGAACGAAAACCCGCTGCGTCGGTTCGTGTACGCCAAAGATATAGGTTGGCCCCGGAAGTTGAAGCAAACGTTCAATGTCACGTTTTTTCGTAGCGACCTTGATGACTTGCGCGGTCAACGCCGCTGTAGTGGATTTAACTTGTGCGAAAAAGTAGGGGCATTGATTGGTGACGCCAGTCAACTCAACGTAAAAGTCTACGGCAGGCCATTTGTCGCCGAGAAACCCTGGACGAAACAGCGGCTGGCGAAACGCTGCGTAATCAGTCAAACAAAGTTCTACGATCTTTTCGCCGCGAAAGCCCGTGACTTCGCGTAACTGGCTTTTGGCAACCTTCGATTTTCCAAGTAAGGCATTCATCTTCAACGGCCTCGGTAAGAGAAATTGCTGCAACCGCGACTTCGCAATTGCGGGCGCAAGCTAACACGGACGCAATCAATTTGTCACTGAAACCAACGATCGCCAGCGGCCTGAACTCAAGCGTCGCTACGGCGACGCGGACACCAGTTGCGTGCGCACCGTGGATTGGACATCCACGGTTAAAGTCAGCCGTCGCTACGAGACGAAGAGAATGAGCGCAGCCTATGTCGTGCGCCGTTGTGCCGCGCGCAGCTTCTCAATCGCCGCGTGTATCTCGCGCTGGCGTTGGCGTTCGCTCTGGAAATGTTCCATCCCCCGCGTGATTTGTTGTTCGCGGGGTTCATCGGCTCCGCCGTAGGTGAACGCGCCAAAGACGCTGTAGAGTCCAGC
The DNA here is from genome assembly GCA_031414155.1 of Acidobacteriota bacterium. Taxonomy (GTDB): domain Bacteria; phylum Acidobacteriota; class Blastocatellia; order RBC074; family RBC074; genus JACPYM01. The sequence continues at coordinate 1,908 of JANNUY010000142.1, read as the reverse complement.
GCGATCAGGAGTTTCGCGGAGCGCATTTTGATAATCGGCGATGCGTTCGTCCACCTCTTTCTCGACCATTGCCAGCAGGTCTTCGTCGGTGTGATTGATGAAATCGAGGCGCGCTGCGCCCAGATGACGGATGGTTTCCCAGATGTGAATCGGGATGGGAACCATCACTCGTCCATACCCCGCCTCGAAATTCGTCGTATCCAATTCGAGGTAGACGTGATCGTCGTCCATCACCTCGTGGTAAAAATGGAAAGTATCGTCATACGCAATCGTAGCTTTGGTTGACATCTTTTACCTCCTTATCGTAACGCCGCTAGATGATTGGCGACTTGATTGATGTTTACACCACAGTCAGGTTGCCGCCGCGTGTTGTATCGGAGCGCCGGCCGAAAGTAACGTGTCGGCAATCAGATCAACGTTCGATGGCTTCAGTCTGCCGCAACTTGTTGGCGGATTTGTGCGGCAGGAAAAGCAATGCGGAAGGTCGTGCCTTGTTCGAGCGTGCTGTTGACGGTGATTTGTCCGCCGTGGTCTTGCACGATGCCGTAACTCACGGCCAGCCCCAGCCCCGTACCTTTGCCGATTTGTTTGGTCGTAAAAAATGGATCGTAAATGCGGGCGAGGTGTTCGGGGGCGATGCCGCTGCCTGAGTCGCGGAAGCTGACGTAAACCGAATCAATATCGCTCTCGGTCGTGATCTCAAGCGTGCCGCCCTGGGGCATGGCGTCGCGCGCGTTGATGATCAAGTTCATGAAGACCTGTTGCAGCTTGGGCGCGTGGCCTGAGGCGAGCGGCAGGTCTTTTTCGTAGCTGCGTTGCACGTCAATTTGCGTGTTGCGCAGTTGGACTTCGAGCAGTTGGATGGTGTCGTCCAGTACGCGATTGAAATCAACGGGGGCGAAGCGGGCGTCGTCACCGGCGCGCGAGAAATTGAGCAGGTTGTTTACGATGGACGAGGCGCGCGAGGTTTGGCGATGAATCTTTTCGAGCAGTTGTTGGCGCGGGTCATTGTCGGGCATTTGTTGCATCAGCATCTGTGAATAAGACGAGATGCCGGTGAGCGGGGTGTTGACCTCGTGCGCTACGCCCGCCGCGAGCAAGCCGATGGATGACAGCTTGTCGGATTGTTGCAGTTGCGCTTCAAGCCTGACGCGCTCGGTCACGTCTTCGATGGCGACGAGCGTGCCTTCCATTTGCGCGGTCTTGCCTTGCAACGGCGCGAGCGAAAGGTTCAGCGTGAGTTCGCGGTCGTCGGCAGAACGCGCGCGGAACTTATAAACATTCACCGGCTGGCCCGCGTTCCAGGTGTCGCTGCTGGTGAGTTCGCGCAATTTATGCAACACGCTCGAATGAAAGACTTCGCTGATGCGTTTGCCGATGGCGCGGTCGCGGGGCAGGCTATAAATGCCCTCAAGCGCGCCGTTCCAGTTGGTGATGCGTCCGTTGAGGCTGATGACCATCACGCCTACGTTAATTGATTCGATGATGTTTTCGTTGAACTCTTTCAGCCGTGCGAATTCGTTGGCGCGTTGCGCTTGCTCTTCGATCAACAGAGCGTTTTCGATAGCGACGGCGACGTAGCCCGCAATCGCGCGCAGCAATTCCAAGTCTTCTGACGACAGTAAACCGCCGTCAGTGGTGCGTCCCAAGCCGATGACGGCGACGGTGCGTGAACGCGAGGCGCAGGGTGCGTAATAGCTCAAGGCTTTGCCCGACGTAGGGAACGCAAGGCTGTCGCCGCTATCAGTCTCGGCGTCGAAATCAGCGTTGCCCACAAAAGCGATGCCATCGTCGGCGCTGCGTTCGCGCAACACGTCGGCGAAATCGAGCGGCAGCAAGAGCGGATGTTCGTCGTTGTGCCAGCGCGAAAGCCCGTGAGCGCGCGCGATGCGATAACCTGAAAGTTGC
>JANNUY010000141.1:0-6438 GCA_031414155.1 Acidobacteriota bacterium | reverse complement strand
CGGCGCGCTTTCAATTCACGCCGGAGCCTATTTGCTGTTGCGCGCCGAACCGTTGCTCGCGGCTTCGCGCTGGGCGACGGCGGCGGTGATTGCGATTGGATTGCTGACCGCTTTGCACGGCACGCTCACCGGTCGCGTATGCGCCGACGCCAAGACGGCGTTGGCTTATGCGGCGCTCACGCAAGTCGGTTTGATTTTCGTCGAGATCGGTTTTGGTTTTACGCGGCTCGCGCTCTTTCATATATGCAGCCACGCCGTCGCCCGTACGCTGCAATTTCTGCGCGCGCCTTCGGTGTTGCACGATCATCATCGCCTGCACGCCGCTGCGGGCGGACGTCTGGGAACGACCGGCGAACATTACGAACAGCTTTTGCCCGCCGCCTTTCGCACGTGGCTCTATCGCCTCGCGCTCGAACGCGGCCAGCACGACACGGCGCTCGAACGCTTTGTCGTTGCGCCTGTGCTATGGCTCGCGCATCGTTTTCACCGAATCGAAAGTTATCTGAGCAGCAGCGCCCCCGATAAGCCAGCAGGCAAGCGCCGCCTCGCCAAACGCGCGGGCTTACTGACCGGCAAACGCGACACAGGCGCGCTGCCTCCGTCACCCGCACAACAAATGACCCCGCAAATGGAGGGGACTGATGTCTGAACAATTGTTTTTTCCTTGCCTGAGTTTGAGCGTCATCGCACCGTTGATCCTGGCGGTCTGGGCCTGGCGCGCATCGCAAGCCGAAGCCGCGCGCCGCATCGGATTGATCGCCCTGGCAATTAGCTTCGTCGCGTTGCTCGCTGCCAGCTTGCAAGCCGCGTTTCATCACGGCGCAACGTTGCACGAACCGTTCTTAAAACTTTTCACGCCCCTTTTTGGAATTGATGCGTTGAATGCGATTCCGTTGCCGCTGTTCGCCGCCTTGTCGCTGGGGGTAATGAGTTTCGCGCCGCGCCGCAAGGTTACGCCGCATTGGGTTGCAGGTGTATTGCTGTTGAGCGCGGCTACGTTTGCCGCGTATGCGACGACGAATCTCGCGCTGTTCGCCGTGGCCTGGATCGTTTCGCTTGTGCCGTTTTTCGTCAAACGCTTTTTCACCGTCGCGGGCGAAAGTGAAATGCCCAAGCTGGCGCGTGCCATCCTCATCAGCAGTTGCGTTATGGTTGTGGCGGCGGTGGTTTTGATTGCGTTCGCTACGACCGAAGGCGGGCGCGTTAGCATGACCGTTGCGCGCACGGGCAATGCGCCAATGCTTACCGTAGCGTTCGGCTTGCTGATGGTCGCGGTGTTTTTGCGCAAAGGCTTGCTGCCCGCTCACTCGTGGATGCTGGCTTCTTATGAACGCGGCCCGCTGTTGCCGCTCACGTTATTGGTCAACGGACATCTCGGTGCTTTTCTCATCGCACGCCTCGCGTTGCCCGCGCTGCCTGACCTAGCCCGCGAAGCCCTGCCGCTGTTGGGCGATCTCGGTTTAGTGACGGCGCTTTATGCCGCCGTGTTGGCTTTTGCCGAATGCCAGCCGCGTCGTTTGTTGGCGTTGCTTTCGATCAGTCAAAGTTCGTTCATCCTGGTCGGACTCGAAAGCGCTAACGCCGATGGCATCACGGGCGCGCTGATTCATTGGCAAGTCGTAGCGGTCGCGACGACGATGCTGGCGCTGGTTTACACCGCGATCGAAGCGCGGCTCGCTACACCGTGGGACGGCATGCGTTCGTTGGGTTTGGCGTCAAGCGCACCGCGTCTTGCCGTATTTTTCGCGGTTGGCGGATTGGCATTGGTTGGCTTGCCGCTCACCTTGGGCTTCGCGGCGGAAGACCTTTTGTTGCACGGCACGCTCGAATCACATCCGCACTTAGGCTTCATTCTCGCGCTGGTCACGGCGCTCAACGCCTTTCACGTGTTGCGACTGTTCCTTCGTCTGTTTCTCGGCCAGCCCGGACGCGAAGCCCGCGCCATCACGGACGCGCTGCCACGTGAGCGTTGGGCGTTGACAATTGCCTTGTTGTTTTTAGTGATGGGCGGCTTGCATCCGATGGCGTTGATTCGATTGCCTGCTGAAGCGGCTACTCGCTTGGCAGCGAGTGTGAGTAAAATGAAGGACGCCGCACACCTGCGGTAAAAAATCAGGAAAAGAAAAACTAAAAATGTTGCTTCGTTGGTTGGTCGGAAAATTTGTCAGTTGTTTGCTTTTAGCGACTGTTGCGCAAGCCCAGACGGTGACGCCCGTTGTGCCGCCGCGCGAAGACCATCAGTTCTGGAATGAACTGCAACTCATCAAGCACGTCAATGAAAAGCACGATGTGGTTGTTATCGGAGTCGTGCGCATTGGTCGTAATTGGCAACGACCGGTGGACGAACGCATCGGCGCAGGTTATGCCTTTAAGCTAAATAAGCACCTGACGATCATGCCCACATATATTCACGTCGAATATCAGCCTTATCCCACGCGCATCATTCACGAAGAGCGGTTGGTGATGAACCTCACTGGCAAGTTCGCGCTGGGGCAGTTCGCGTTTACCGACCGCAACCTGATCGAACGTCGCGTGCGCCATAGTGCCGCCGATTTCACGGTCTATCGCAATCGGTTGCAAATAGATCATCCGGCGAACATTGGCGAATTCAAGTTTCGGCCATTTATTGCCGATGAGGTTTGGGCTTCGACACAAAGCCTTTCGGCAGCACAAGGCGGTGGCGACTTCGGCTGGTATCGCAACCGCATCTCGGTCGGCATCAGCAAGCAACTCAGCAAACACCTGCTTGGTGATTTTTTTCTGCTTTACCAACACGACGGACTTTCGCGTCCTGGCAATATCCCAGTCGTTGGCACGTTTTTACGGTATACGTTTTAACTGTGTGGACGTGAGCGCGATTGATTGCTGCGCTGCTATTCAAATATTCAAAGAGAAAATCTATCCCAGATATAAATCCCTGCCTTTCACCAACGCCGCGATCTTGCGGTCGGCAATCGAGCGTTTGTTCATCCAGAAACCGCAATCAGGATTGACCCATTTGATGCGTTCGGCTCCGACGAAGCCGGCAGCCGTTTCAATGCGACGCGCAATTTCGTCGGGCGATTCGACCGTGTTGACCTTGATGTCTACTACGCCGAGACCGAGGCTGATGCGCGGATTGAGTTCGTCCCTGAAATGCTGCAACTCTTCGTAACCGCGAAAGGCCATCTCGATCAGGATGTGATCGCAATGCAAGCGATTCAAAAAATCTATCAGCTTGCGCCATTCGCCGCGCTGAATTGATTGCCCGCCGTAATTGCCGAAACACAGATGCACGCCTTTTTCTTTGACGTTCACGGCTGCGTCAAGAATCAAGTTGATCGCTTCAGCCGCCCACGGGCCTTCGTCGGGATGGCCGGTGATGTTGGCTTCGTCTACCTGCAAAACTTCGGCGTCAATATCAGCGACTTGATGAGAAAGGGCTTCACCTAAAGCGTGGGCGAGCGCAGCGCGGTCACGATAACGGTGATCCATCAGCGTTTTGCAAAGCATATGCGGGCCAGTCAGCGTGAATTTCATCGGGTGCGTCGTACAGGCGCGCGCGCGGCGATAATCTTCGCCGAGGCTTAACGTACCCTCGCCGATTTCGCTTTCGACCACGCCCGCCGGAGCCGCGCGAAAGCCCATGCCTTCGAGACGTTTGAATTCGGCTACGTCGCTGCGCGTGATGGCCGAACGAATGCCCGACATGGGGCGAATGAAGTATTCGATCATGCCGTTGGTGTCGGGATGGTTTACGTCCCAACGATAAAGCTCGCCGTCGGCGATGACATCAATGCCCGCGAGTTCCTGCGTTTTGAATACGACTTTGGTGGCATCTATCAGCCCTTGCTGACTGGGCGAAGCGATAAGCCATTCGGGTACGGGATAAGAGCCGACGACGGTGGTGCGGATGCTGGGTATGGACAAAGTGATCTCTCCTAAGTTTTGGAATTCAGGAGTCAAGAGTCAGGAGTCAGAATGCAGGAATCGGGATTTATTCTCCGACTCCTGCATTCTGACTCCTGGCTCCTGACTCTTGACCCGGACTATAGACTTTTTCGCCCGCATCTGAGAAATAGTCTCAACTTTTCATTGCACAAAAAAACTTATGGCTGAAAACTTTTCTTCAATCGGCTTGCTGATGGCGGCGGCTACGTCGGTAAGCAACGTGGTCAAAGACGTAGGCGTCAAGAAAGTCGTAGACGCACACGAAGTCGTCGCGGCTACGTTTTGGGTGCGACTGTTCGCGGCGTTTGTCTTCGTCGGCGTGCTGGTCGTACGCGCGCTGATGGGGCATCCGCCTGCGATTCAAAACGCGACGCCGCTGTTTGGCGTCTTTCACCTTTCGCCTTTTTTCATTTGGCTGTTCTGGCTCACGCTCGACGTAGTGCTAGTCGCGTGCAACACGCTGATTTATTTTCGCGCGCTGCAACTGACGCCGATTTCGTTGTGTATGCCTTACATTGCGTTCACGCCGGTTTTTTTGCTTTACACCAACCGCGTGATGAACAACGAAACCATCACGCTGTCAGCCACCGTAGGCGTGCTGTTGATTGTCGTCGGTTCGTTCGTGATGCACCGCCAGTTGTTTTCGCGTGGCTGGCTCGAACCGATCAAGGCCATCTGGCGCGAACGCGGATGCTTTCTGATGTTAGTCGCCGGGTTCGTCAATGCGATTACGAACCCGATTGATAAGACGCTGGTCACGATGACTGGGCCTTTCACCCAAGCCTGCGCTTTCGGCGTAGGGATGGCGCTGTTTTTCTCGTTGTTGGCGTTTGCACGTAAGACCGATTTGAAACCCGTGATGCGCAACGTACCGCAATGGGTCGTCATCGCGGGCGTGTTGGAAGCCGTCGCCTTGATCTTTCAACTCGCTTCGCACGAATACATTCAGGTCGTCATCACCATCAGCATCAAGCGCGCAGGCATCATCCTGACCGTGCTGCTGGGCTGGCTGGTTTTCAAAGAGAAAGACATTGGCGACAAACTGATTGCGGCTTCAGTAATGCTGGTCGGCGTACTAATTATTTATCTCAAGCTCACGGTCGCGCAGAGTTGCGCGGTTGCAGTGATTGGCTTGATTGGAATGGGTGTCGCGCTTTATCTCACACGTCTGCGAACCCGAAAGCATGTATAGCAACTCATAGTCGCAGCCCGCGAAGGCGGGCGGTAGCATAAAGCCTGGGGTGAAGGCGTTAGCCGTAACCCCAGGTGAGGAGTGAGGTAAGGCCGCAAAGCCTGTGAAACAGGCGGTAGTGCGCGAGGCTATCACCCGCTTCGCGGGCTACCACATTTTTCTTCGCTGCTTCCTGGGGCTAATCGCCCCAGGCTTTATGCTGACGCCTGCTTCGCAGGCTAAAATGGGAATCTCAAGACAAGCTGCGACGGCAACTGCATAAATATGACGAACGAAATTAAACCAGACGAAGGGCAATACGAATGGGATGCGGAAGTCGCGCCGCACGCCCCCGACTTATATGACTGCGTAGGCGAAGCGGAATTCGTCAACGGCTTTGACGCGATTGATGACGCAGCGATTGCGCAATATCAGGAGCGCGGCTTGCTGGTGATTCACGATGCGTTCACGCCGCGCGAAATGCAGGACAGCGTTGATGGCCTGCTTGATTTGGTCGCAGGCCAGCGGCCTGATTTCAAAGTGATTCAATTCGACAGTCAGGTGCGCGAACGCTTGCACGAACTGACGCTTGCCGAAAAGCTCAATCACATTCGCAAGCTCGGCACGTTTACCGAATATGACGCGCGGCTCAAGGCCATTGCCGAACATCCGCAATTACAAAACGTGGTGCGGCGTTTGCTTGAGGCCGAGCCGTATATGTTTCAAAGCATGGCGCTGATCAAACCGCCCAGCGGACGCGAAAAGCCCTGGCATCAAGATCACGCCTATTTCACTTATCCGGCGCAAGCCAGAGTCGTCGGCGTATGGATTGCTTTGGAAGAAGCTACGATAGCGAATGGCTGTATGCGCGTGCTGCCCGGCTGGCATCGCAAGGGTGGGCTCAAACATTTTCAGCTTCGTGATTGGCAACTCAGCGACGACCAATCACAAGCCTTCAAGACTGAGACGTTATCCGTACCACTCAAGCCGGGCGGATGTTTGATCTTCGACAGCTATCTGCCGCATGGCACGCCGCGCAACGATACGCCGTCGCATCGCAAGGCTTTGCAGTTTCATTACGTCGCGGCGGGTACGCCGAACATTTCACACGAAGAACGCTTGGCAAGTTGGGCAGGGAAGAGCTAACCGTCAATCTAACGGCAAGCTCACTGGCAGGGCATTTCGCGTCCGCGCGCGGTGACGTTCTCTACGCCGTTGACCTTGCCGTTTACGATCATCAGCGCGTGATTGAAATTGTTCACCGTGGGGCAGACGTGACGCGGTATGAGATAAAGTTGTTCGCCCAACGCAGGCACTGCTACGTTTGCAGGCAAATC
>JANNUY010000140.1:0-7811 GCA_031414155.1 Acidobacteriota bacterium | reverse complement strand
CACGGGACCGAAGATTTCTTCCTGCGCGATGCGGGCTTGCGGATCTACGTCGGCAATGACCGTCGGCTGAATAAAATAGCCTTCGTTCGCCATCGAATGCGCGCCGCCGCCCGCGAGCAATCGGCCTTCGTTGCGACCGATTTCGATATAGCTCGAAACTTTCTCAAACGCCTTTTTGCTCGACACCGGGCCGGTGTAATTCGACAGGTCTTTGACTGGCCCGACAGTGAGTTTGGCGGCGCGTTCGGCGACTTTGGCGACGACTTGATCGTAAACCGAATCAACAATCACGGCACGCGAACAGGCTGAACACTTCTGCCCTGAAAAGCTAAACGCAGCGGCAACGATGCCCGCAGCGGCTTCGTCGAGGTTCGCGGTTTCATCCACCACAATCGTGTCTTTGCCGCCCATCTCGGCGACGACGCGCTTGATCCAAATTTGTCCGGGTTGGGTTTTGGCGGCGAGTTCGTTGATGCGCAAGCCGACTGCCATCGAACCGGTGAACGAGATAAAGCGCGTCTTGGGATGCGTCACCAGATATTCGCCTACGGTTGGGCCATCGGCGGGCAGGAAGTTCACTACGCCGGGCGGCAGGTATATGTCGCGCAACACTTCCATAAATTTCGCCGCGATGACCGGCGTATCGTCCGACGGTTTCAGCACTACGGTATTGCCCGCGACAATCGCGGCGCAGGTCATGCCCGCCATAATCGCCAACGGAAAATTCCACGGCGGAATGATGATACCTACGCCGAGCGGAATGTATTTGACAGAGTTCACTTCGTCAGCCAACGGCGAAGGCGTCAGCGGTTGCGGCGCGTCGTAACGCAATGCCTGCCGCGCGTAAAAATCCAGAAAGTCTATCGCCTCACCTGTGTCGGCTTCGGCTTCGAGCCACGACTTGCCTGCTTCCAGCACCATCCATGCATTGAACTCATCCTTGCGACGCCGCAGGATCGCAGCGGCCTGTAACAGATAATTCGCGCGATGTTCGGCGCTCACATGCCGCCACGTTTTGAAGGCTTCGGTCGCGGCGGCAATCGCGGTGTCAGCGTTGGCTTGTGTCGCGTGGTGTACGCTTCCAATCACTTGATTGAATTGCGACGGATTGACTGACGCAAGCAAGTCGCCGGTTTGCACGTCGTGACCGTTGATGACGAGCGGATAAGTACGACCGAGTTGCGCCTCAACCGTAGCAATACCTTTCAGCATCGCTTGCGCGTGGCGTTCGTCAGAAAAATCGCGGTAAGTTTCGTTGATGAAGGTCGGTAAGTTCAGCATGAATTAAAAGCCTTTGGGTTTGAAGTTTGAACGGCGGGCATTCTAACGAAAAAAATGGAAGGCGCGAAACAGCAAGCTAAATGTCACTAACGTAAAACCACCTTTCCGAATTTCTGCTCGCCGCCGAGGGATTGCAGGTTTGCGGCGCACTGGTTATGGTTCGGTTTCACGATCATAAGTTTCACCCTGAACCAGTTCTTTGGAGCTTTTCCCGATGTCCTTTCGTTTCAAAGCGGCTCCGCTGTGGCGCATCCTCACCTTGCTCAGCGTTAGTGCCTGCTTCTTTTTCACACACAACACGAATGCCCAACGCCGCGCACAACAACGCATTGGGCGACGTACGCCCGCCGTCAGCAAGCCCGCGAAAGCAACCGCACCGCGCGCACGCAAGCTGACGCATCCGGCGGCGCTGACCTTGCGCGACAGTACGCTCATTGGTCAGCCATGGACGGGCGACGAACCCATCACAGAAACCACCGCCGCCATTATGGAGCGCGAGCAACAGCGCACGGCGTCTTTACAACCTGAAGACCATATTCGTCCGCCCAAACCCGAACGCGAAAGCCCTGAACGCGACAAGCTGCCGCAAAACCCTGAAGCGTTGGCGGGCGCGCAATGGCCTGCTGAAGAAAGAGAGACGGCGAGATTGAGAGAAAGCGAGACGGCTGCCAGCGCGCCGCAACCGGTGACGTTTAGTTTCACGGCAGCGACAGCGGCTGATTCGGGTTCTTATCCGCCTGATTCGATGGGAGCAGTTGGGCCTTCGCAATTTTTGCTCGCCATCAACGGACGCATTCGCGTCTTCGATAAAAACAGCGGCGTGACCGGTGCGTTGAATGCCGACCTTGATACGTTTTTCGCTTCGACGCGTGAGAGCGCGCTGACGACCGACCCGCGCGTGCGGTTTGATCGCCTCTCGAATCGCTGGTTCGTCGCTTGCATCAATTACCTGCGCGGCGGACAACTCGTATTGAATAACCGCGTGCTGCTCGCGGTCAGCGATGGGCCAACCATCACAGCCACAACGGTATGGCGCTTTTATAGCTTTCAGCACAACACCGTCGCGCCCGCTGGCACGCCGGGGCTTTTCGCCGATTACCCTACGTTTGCGGTGGACAACAACGCGCTTTATGTCGGCGTGAATTTGTTTTACGCCGATGACACCTTTGCGGGCTGTGACTTGTTCGTCTTGCGCAAGTCTGCGCTGGTCAGCGGCAGCGCGTTGGTCGCAACGGCTTTTCGTGGTTTGAGCGCAGGGCCAAACTCCGCCGGAATGTTTACGCCACAAGGCGCAGACAGCGTCGAAGCCAATAACACCGGCTACATCATCGGCACCGATAACGCTTCGCTGGGCAAGCTCGTGGTGCGGCGCGTGAATGATCCGGGTGGCGCGCCTACGTTATCGCCCAACATGAATTTGAATGTGCTAGCAACGGCTCCGCCTGTCAGAGTGCCGCACCTGGGCAATACGCAAGGCGCTGACGGAAACCTAGACGCCATCGGCGACCGCCTGTTCGCCGCGCACATTCGCAATGGTCGTTTATGGACGGCGCACAACATTGGCGTAGACCATCGCGGCACTGCGCTTGGCTCACGTACGCGCACCGCTGCGCGCTGGTACGAAATCGGCGAACTCGACGCCGACGCGCCGCGTCTCATTCAAGCAGGAACCGTATTCGCCGATTCAACGAACAACACAACCGACGCGCGCCATTACTTCATTCCTACGTTGATGACTTCGGGGCAAGGGCATATGGCGTTGGGCGCTTCAGCGGCGGGCGCGAACGAATACATCAACGCCTCCACGGCGGGACGTTTGGCGACCGATGCGCTGGGCGTGACGCGCGCGCCGTTGCTTTTCACTTCGGCAGCCCACGCCTACAACCCTGCGCGCGACACCGGCGATTCGGCGATTGGGCGACGTTGGGGCGACTATTCATACACGAGCCTCGACCCTTGCGACGATATGACAATGTGGACGGTGCAACAGTTCACCGATGGACTGAATAGTTACGGCGTGAAAGTCGCCAAGCTCGCCGCGCCGCCGCCCGCCTTGCCCGCGAGCGCGAACCCACCCAGCGTGGCCGCCGGACAAAGCAACGTCGAAGTTACGATCACAGGACTGGCTAATGACGGCGCAGGATTTTATGACCCAGGCGCGAATTTCGCCTGCCGCTTGAATGCGCAAATCAGCGGCGGCGTAACGGTGCAACGAATCACTTACGTCAACGCGACGACCTTGCGGCTGACGGTTTCGACCATGGGAGCCGCAACCGGCGCACAAAACATCGCTGTGACTAATCCCGACGGACAATCCGTCACTGGCAACGGCGTATTCACCGTCGGCGAATGCAGCTACAACGTCGTGCCGCTTACGCACAACGTCGCGGCGAGCGGCGCGAATCTCGCGCTCAACGTCGCCTCAGCTTGCGGTTGGACGGCGATCAGCCAGTCGCCTTTCATCACGATTAACAGCAGTTCAAACGGCGCAGTCAATTTCACCGTCGCACCTAACATCAACGCCGCGCCGCGTGTGGGTACGTTGCTCGTCGCTGGACAAACCATCACCGTCACGCAAGCGGCAGGCGCGGGTTGCACTTATGAACTCACGCCCGCCACGCAAAATTTTTTGTCTTATGGCGGCACTGGCGCAATCAATGTTGCCGCCGCGAATGATTGCGCGTGGGCTGCGACAGCGAGCGACACTTGGGTAAGCGTCATTCCAGGCTTCACCGGACGCGGCAACGGCGCGATCAATTTCGCTGTCGCCACCAACACAACACCGCAAGCGCGCGTAGCCACCATCACCTTTGGCAATCGCAATTTCGTCATTACGCAAGAGGCCGCGCCGCGCGAAATCGCCGTGGACGACGGCAGCTTTGAGCGCGACAGCGGCAGCACCGTGGCCGGTACGATTTATCGCGTTAATCGCCTGACGCCCCAGACATCAACGCCTTATCCGGCGACGTTGAACGCCATCGCCATTTATTTTTCGGGTCGCGGAGGCGCGCGCGTCGGCGCTGATTTCACCTTGATGTGGGGCCACAACGCCGACGGCGACAACGTGATTGACGGCACAGTCTTTCAACAAACGAATTTGAAAATTACGGCGGTCAACGAATTCAGCGTTTATACGTTGCCCGCGCCATTGACCATCAACGCGGGCGATTTCGTCACGGGTTTTAGTATGGTGACCACGCCCGACGTAATTCCGCTCGGCTTCGACAACAACAACCCTGCGCGCCGCCGGTCTTATCGCTCTGACGACGGCGTCACCTTCACGTTGTCAGAAGGCGCGGGCGGCACGGCGGTGAATTACGGCATTCGCGCGCGGCTCGCGGGCGGCACGCAGGAGTTGATCGGCCTCGAAGCCGACATCGCGCCGCGTCCCACTGGCAACGACGCGCTGACCGTCACCGACTGGACGCTGATGGGACGTTTTGTCGCAGGCTTGCTGACGCCCACGCTCGGCAGCGAATTTCAACGCGCCGATTGCGCGCCGCGCGAAACCGGCGGCGACGGCAGATTGAGCGCGGCTGATTTCACGCAAGCCGGACGTTACGCCGCCGGGTTAGATGAACCCGCGCGCGCGGCTGGGCCACTGGCTCCGCTGTTTGCTTTTGGGTTGCCGAATGCGTTGAACGGCAAAAGCGTCAGACCGTTGGCGAACAGCAAAAGCCAAACGCTGACCATCACGTTTCAAGCGACCGGACGCGAAAACGCGCTGAGCGCAACACTCGCGTTTAATCCGTCGCAGTGGCGTTACGTCAGCGCAGAGGCGACGGTTGAGAATGCACAGCTTGTGTTGAACGAGTCGGCTGTCGCACAAGGTAAACTGGGCGTCATCGTCGCGTTGCCCAGCGGCATGACCTTCACCAAAGGCGAGCGAGCGTGGCTGACGGTTAAGCTGATTCGACGCGCAAGCAACGCACTCCATCCTTCATTCGACGACAGTTTCTTTGTTCGTGAAGCGGTTGATATAAACGCGCGCCCTATCGCACTGGGCGATCAATTGCGCTTAGGCGCGAGGTGAGACAACAGACGCGCGCAAACTAGACATTGCCTCCGCCAAGCAAACGTTGTTTTAGTTTTTCGAGGTCGGCGGGCAAAGGCGCGGTGAAAGTCAGCGGGCGTTCATCAATCGGATGTTTGATCACCAGCCGCAACGCATGCAGCGCCTGGCGTGGGCATTCGATTAACACGCGCGGCGCGGGCTTGCTGGTGTATTGCCGCTCGCCGATCAACTGATGGCCGCGTTGCGCCGCTTGCACGCGAATCTGATTGCGCTTGCCCGTAACAAGCTGAATCTCTAATAGTGCAGCGGCGGGCAAAGTAGCAGCGGCGTAAGTTTCAACGACGCGATAGCGGCTGATGGCTTCATGCGTATGGTCGTCTTTGTCGTTAGGCTGGCGCTGTGACAACTCTTCCTGATCCCACACCAATTGATCGCGCCATTCGCCTTGCTCAGGCACAGGCACACCGTAAACAAACGCCCAATAAACGCGCTCTGGCTGGCGGCGTATGAACTGGTCTTTGAGTTTTTGCTGCACGGGAAAGGATTTCGCAAACGCCACCACGCCCGACGTATCGCGGTCGAGCCGGTGGATGGCGAGCGCCTTGGCTTGCTTAACGTGCAATTCAACCAGCGCCTGCAACGAAGGCTCTTCGGGCTGGCTCGGCAAGGGTACAGTCAGCAAACCGGCGGGCTTGTCGAGTACGATCAACGATGCGTCTTCATAAAGAATGTGTAGACCATCGCGCCGCTTGCCCGTGCTTTTCGATTCGCTGCTTGCGTAACTGCGCCGCTGCGCGCTGCCCGGACGATCAAGCCACAAGCGAACCTTGTCGCCGCCTTGCAACTTGCGTCCTGCATCAGCCGCAGATGCTTCGGCGTCATTCACAAAGATTTGCCCGCGCTCTAACGCAGCAAAGGCTCGCCGCCGCGAAGCCAACCGCTCCGCCGCCGCGAGCCATTTGTCGAGGCGCGTTTCGGCCTCAGAAGAAGTCACCAACAATTCGTTTTTATTCACGCGCGCGATTGTAATGCAATTCGAGCGAATGCGCAGAGGCTACGGTTTGAGGCGTTTGAAGAGATAAGTAACGTAGTCTGTTTTTTCACCAGTAACAGTAATAGCAACCATTTCCCACCCATCTTTGCCGAGTTTAGCCGTAGCCTTTGCTACTGCTTCCCTTGAAGCAGTGAAATTTGAAGAGGCTTTTTCGTCCACTATGGCCTCGACGACTTCCCCACTGCTGCCAGCCATATCAAAGTATCGAATCTCGACACGTCCATGCTGGCGACGAAAGCTATCCCAAGAAGAGTCCACCAAGGTAATTGAGCAGTATTCCCAAATCACTTTAGGTGAAGTTTCGGTTTGCCGCGCATGCGCTAAACGGATCATCGAAAAACCCGTTGCCAACACTCCGCCGCCCACAGCAGCCAGCAAGAGCAACGTCAATAACCAAAGCAATTTATTCTGTTTCATGATTTCTCCTTCCAGTTTGAGCAGTTTCAATTCAACCATCTCGCCATAATGACCAGCACCAACGCGCTGTCGTCAAGGCTCGCTGTACCCACCACAACTTTTTCACCATCTTTCACAGTCAATTCCGTAGCGATTTTGACTTCTATGGTTTTGTTGAGATTAGGAGTAGCTGGGTCGCAGCGGAGTTGAAAGTTCAATTGCTTGAAGACGATCTCGCCTGGGTCGGTGGCAGTGCGGTTGGCCGCCCCTACTTGCACAATGCTCAAATAGTAACGTGCATTGAAAGCTTGGTTGGCAAGTGTGAGAGGCGCTACGCCATTGCTTTCGATTCTGCCATTGACTGAGCCGGTACGTTGCACGAAGGGCGTAAGCAAGTAATAGCTTTTGAAGCCCAACGTATTTTGTAATTGCGTCACCACATCTTTAAGCGGCGCGGGATACTGCGCCGTGGGCGATTCCTGTTTGGATGCGATTAGCACGTAAGCCGTCAGTTCGATGTCGCGGAACCGTGCTGCCGAACGTGGCGGCTCAGGCACGTCCAACCGTTTCACTGCGTCTTCAATCGCTGCAACGTTTTCGGGGTAATCACGTATGGTCAATATTCTCAACTGCGCGTTTCCTACGATGCTCGCCCCTTTCGCCCCGCTTCCCATCACACTCAAAGCTCGCATCAACTCAAACGCATCGCGGTGCTTGACCTCAATGACTTTCGATTTGAAATCTTTGTGTTCGATATAGTTCGATTCTTTTTCTGGTTCTTTTGGCGCAGGGGTTTGCGCGAACGCAGACAAGATCGCCAATCCAACCAGTAACAAAGCACTTAACATTCTTTGTCTCGTAAACAACATACTGACTCCTATTGAATTCACGAGAGACTTTGCTTTCGGTACGCCACCTTCTTCGTCGCAGCGCGACGGCTGACTTTAGCCGTGGGTTTTGAACCCCCGGAAAGCGAAGGCAAAGACCACGGCGTCGCGTTAGCGACGCCTGAAGCGCGTCAAATGCTTCAAGCGTCGCTAACGCGACGCAATTGCGTCTTGCGCC
>JANNUY010000139.1:0-20286 GCA_031414155.1 Acidobacteriota bacterium | reverse complement strand
AGTCTTTCAGAAACGGATAGTGACGCGGAGGCCGTTCCAGAAAGCGCATCCAGCGTTGCATCAATTCGTAATCGAGTTTGTTTTTTTCGATTGTCTCAAGCAGGTCGGCTTTAGAGTCACCCTTCACACGCCAAACCGCTTGCATATATTTTGAAGCTTGCAGCGTCAGACTTTGCGAGAGTTGCTTGCTCTCGGCCTGCATAAACTCGCCCATCATTTTCTGTTTGGTTTTGAGCTTCTTTTCGAGCTTAGTGTAATCGTCCACGACGCTCTGTGGAACCTGCGGATATTCTTTATAGGTTGTGCTGGCAAAGACGCTCGCCATTGCGTAATAGTCTTTGGTGGGGATGGGATCGTACTTGTGATCGTGGCAGCGCGCGCAACCAACAGTAAAGCCGAGAAAGCCGCGACTGACCACATCAATGCGGTCGTGCCGCTCGTCTGCGCGTGTAACTTCCACCGCGCCGTTGTCGTAATACCAAGGCCCTTGTCCGAGCAAGCCGAGCGCAGGCAACGTGCGCACGCGCGTCTTTTCGTCCATCAAATCGCCCGCCAATTGCGCACGCACAAACTGATCGTAAGGCAGATCATCATTGAAGGCTTTGACGACCCAATCGCGATAAAGATATGCGTGCGGATACGGCGCAAAGCCGCGCTGCATCGGATCAAGGCTGCGATAATCGTCTTCGCCATAGCGCGCCACATCAAGCCACATTCTGCCCCAACGTTCGCCGTATTGCGGCGAAGCGAGCAAGCGATCTACGACTTTGGCGAAAGCGTCGGCAGACTTGTCTTTCTCGAAGGCATCAATCTCTTCGGCAGTCGGTGGCAAGCCCGTCAAATCAAGCGTGGCGCGGCGAATCAAGGTGCGGCGGTCGGCGGCAGCCAAAGGAGTGAGACCTTCTTTTTCCAACCGCGCGAGAATGAAGCGATCAATCTCAGTTTTCGCCCAGCGCGTATCTTTCTTAGCGGGCTTAGCGGGCTTGCCAGGCACAACAGGCGCAGGAACCACACGCAGCGGCTGAAATGACCAGAACGCGCGGCGTGCCGGATCAATGATCATTTCACCTTTCGCAACGGGCACCGGTTTCGTCGAAACCGACCACACCGCGCCCGCCCTGACCCATTCGACCAGCACGTCAATTTGCGCTTGCGGCAACTTGCCGCCCTTCGGCATTTTCAATGCGCCAGAATGCCGCACGGCTTGAATCAGCAAACTTTTGTCAGGCTCGCCCGGCACAATCGCTGCGCCTGATTTGCCGCCTTTCAGCAAGGCCTCACGCGAATCCATGCGCAAGCCGCCCATTTGCGAATCGGTGTGGCAGGAAAAACATTCGGTGGCGAAGATCGGGCGCACCTTGCTCTCAAAAAAATCTTCTTTGTTTTGGGGACGTACCGTCCAGACAACTATGCTCAGCAAAGTGAGGATGAACAGTAAACGCTGACATTTCATAACGACTCCGATGGACTCAAATGATTCAGAACGCGGGAGCAATATTTCTTTGTTTTTGATCGTGCGCGGCTCCCTGCATATTTTTTACGTCAATAAACTGGTGAGCGGATAGTAACCATTGGCACTTGTACTTTGAAAGACGCTTACGACCAAAGCAAAAAGTTATTGCCCTAGCTGGTAAGGGGGATTTTGCGCGCAAAAGTGTTCACGGCTGAAAATATTTTTTTACGAATCGAAAGCTATCGAACTATCAGAACTTTGCTAAGATGCAAGCCATGCTAACCTTACTACTGATTTTGCCACTGCTGCTGTCGTTGCAAGCGCCAACCCAGCCGCCCGCGAAAACCCCGAAACCCAAAGCAACCCCAACCCCAAAACCGGGAGTGAAAACGCCGGGCGTGCGCATTCCGATCACGGAACTAAAGCCCGAAGCTGTCTTTGAAGTCCCTGGCGCGCCCGATTGGATTGTGGTTGATGAATCGGTCTGGGTTTCCAATTACCCGAAAAACACTGTCGCGCGACTCGATCCCAAAACCAATAAAGTGTTGGCGATGGTTGCCGTCGGCAAGAATCCTTGCTCTGGGATTGCGGTGGGATTCGGCAGCGTATGGGTTCCGCTTTGTGGCGATCAGGCACTGACGCGCATTGACCTGAAAGACGGCAAAGTCACCGCGACGATCCCGATTGGCATTGCAAGTTCCGAAGGCGGATTGGCTACGGGGGCGGGCAGCGTTTGGCTCGTCACCGATAAAAAAGGAACGCTCGCGCGTCTTGATCCGGCTACGAATAAAGTTATCGCCGAAATCCAAGTGCCAACCGGTTCATACACCGTCGCGTTTGGCGAAAGTTCGGTCTGGGTGACTGGCACCGAAACCAATGTGTTGACGCGCATCAACCCTGACACAAACCTGATTATCGAAACGATTCCCGTCGGCAAAGCGCCGCGCTTTTTCACCATTGGTGGCGGATTCGTCTGGACGCTGAATCAGACGAACGGCGACGTGTCGAAGGTAGACGTGAAAACCAACAAAGTCGTTGAAACCATCGAACTCGGCGTACCGGGCGGCGGCGGCGAGATTGCTTTTGGCGAAGGTTCAGTGTGGGTCACTGCCTTTGAATTTCCGATCACGCGCATTGATCCGGCGACGAATAAAGTCGTGCAGCAATTTGCGGGCGGAGGTGGCGATGCGATTCGCGTCGGACTCGGCTCGGTGTGGCTCTCGAATTTGCGCGAAGGCAATGTGTGGCGACTTGATCCGCGCCGCATTGCTGCAACCGTTGCGCCGTGAGCGATAGCGCCCAATCGTTGCTTGAGATTCCCGCTTAAACTTGAATGGTTTGAAGGCAAAAGCGAAAGCAGCGGCAAGCCAGCCGCACTCCATAAATTATGATCTGATCCGCACGCCGAGGCAGCCTATCCAAACCATTTCAAGCTGATACAATGCGCCCGCTTTTCCCAAATCTACGGAGGTCAACACCCCAATGACAATCCCCGTTGGTACGCGCCTCGGCGCTTATGAAGTACTCGCTCCACTTGGCGCGGGCGGCATGGGCGAAGTCTATCGCGCGCGCGATCCGCGCCTCGCCCGCGAAGTCGCCATCAAAGTCCTGCCCGCCGATTACGCCCAAGACGCCGACCGATTGAAACGCAATGAGAAGGAAGCGCGCGCTACTTCGGCGTTGAATCATCCGAACATTTTGACGGTTTACGATTTTGGCACGCACGAAGGCAGCCCTTACCTTGTGATGGAATTGCTGGAAGGCGAAGAGCTTCGCGCGCAGATGATTGCCGGCGCGTTGCCGGTGCGCCGTTGTATTGATTATGTCCAGCAGATTGCCGCCGGACTCAGCGCCGCTCATGAAAAAGGCATCGTGCATCGTGATCTGAAGCCGGAGAACCTGTTCGTCACCAAAGAGAGGCGCGTCAAGATTCTCGACTTCGGGTTGGCGAAGCTGAAGCCGCAGAAGTTGACGGGCGACATGGATTCAAAAACGGAAACACTAGAGCTGTTGACTAATCCGGGTGTGGTGATGGGGACGGTCGGCTATATGTCGCCGGAGCAGATGCGCGGGCGGGAAGTGGATCAGCGCGCGGACATTTTTTCCTTCGGCATCATCTTGTACGAAATGCTCGCGGGCCGACGGCCGTTCACCGGTGGTTCGGTGGTCGAATTGATGCATGCGATCCTGAAAGACGACCCGCCCGCCTTGAGCGAGCTGCATGCGCAGGTTTCACCGCAGCTTGAAACACTCGTGCGGCGTTGTTTGGAAAAAGAACCGGAACACAGGTTTCATTCGACGCACGATTTGGGCTTTGCGCTTGCAGCATTGTCCATGCCGGGTTCAGGAGTGCCGAGTTCATCGGACCCGTATCGGACGGCAGCGATGCAAATGTCGGATACTTCGGCCATAACGAAACGCGGCGGCTGGCGTGACCGCATTGGTTGGATTGCGGCAGGCGTGATGACATTGATTGCGCTCGCGCTCGGCGTGGCGTATGTCCGGCGTCCGGCGCTGGAAGCGGAACCGATGCGCTTTTCGATCACGCCGCCGGAGAAAGCGAAGCTCTTTGACTGGCCGACGATTTCGCCGGATGGGCGCACGCTGGCCTTCATCGCTGAAGTGGACGGCAAAACGCAACTCTGGGTGCGTCCGCTGGGCGCGACGACCGCCCGGCCACTAGTCGAAGTGGGCGATAGCCAGCTAGTCCCGTTTTGGTCGCCGGACAGTCAGTTCATTGCCTATTTCGATTTGCGCAAGCTCAAAAAAATTGCAGTGGCTGGGGGAATGTCCGAAACTTTATGCGATGCGCCGCTGCACGGCGGGGGCGCGTGGAATAGTGATGGCGTCATTCTGTTTGGGAGCGCAGCCGCAGGCATCCGACGTGTCTCCGCGAACGGGGGCGTTGTCACGTCTGTCACTCACGTTGACACCGTGCGTGGGGATACCGTCCATTACGCTCCGACCTTTCTGCCCGATGCTCGGCACTTTCTTTATTACATCGCCAATCCCGACCCATCAAAGAGCGGAATATATCTTAATTCACTTGAGGGGATCGAACCCCGACAGCTTCTGTCCGTGGATGCCCGGAATGTTGGGGTAGCACTGAATCCGGCGGATCAGCGCACTGGCTACCTGACCTTCGTTCGACAAGGTGCTTTACTGGCGCAAACTTTCGATTTAAGCAGGATGCAGTTAAGGGGGAATCCCATACGAATCGCGGATCATGTGCCAGCCCCGTTTGGGATTTGGGCACGCTATTCTTTGGCAACCAATGGCTCGTTAGTTCTGTTGGAAAGAGAGGCTAATGAGCAGATCACTTGGTTTGATCGGGCAGGCAAAAAATTAGGAACTCTTGGCTCAATAGGGCAATACTCTAACCCCAGGCTTTCGCCTGATGGAGCGCGTCTCGCGGCGGGACGTACCAACCCACAATCGCAACAAAATGACATTCATTTGTTTGATGTGACGGGCAATGCAAGTACCCCCTTTACCTTTGATCCGTTGCAAGATGGAAGACCGATCTGGGCACCAGATGGCAGCCGGATTGTCTGGGTTTCCTCGCGCGAAGGAGTGCAAAACCTTTTTCAGAAAGCTGCGAATGGCACGGGACAGGATGAGGTGTTGCTGCGCTCCTCCTATCAGAAATACGTGGCTGATTGGTCAACAGATGGTCGGTTCATTCTTTACGGAGAGTTGAATCCAAAGACCTCAGTTGATTTATGGGTTTTGCCCATGGAAGGTGAACGCAAACCCTGGCCCTGGCTGAACACGCCCGCTTACGAAGGCGCATCCACCTTTTCCCCGGATGGGAAATGGATTGCTTACACATCTAACGAATCTGGGCGCAACGAAATCTACTTGCAAGCGTTTGTTCCTGGCGCTCCGGCTTCCGGCGGCAAACGACAATTTTCGACCAATGGCGGCATAAATCCGTATTGGCGGCGCGATGGTCGGGAGCTGTACTACACGGCAGCCGATGGCAAGCTGATGGCGGTGGAGATCACGCCGGGCGCAGAGTTGAAAGCCGGGACGCCGAAAGAACTCTTCACGCCGAGCGGCTACCGGGTGAACGCCGACCGGGGCTACACGCTGACGGGCGACGGGCAGCGGTTTCTGTTTGTGACGAGCGCGGAAGACGCGAGCGTGCCGCCGTTCACGGTCGTGCTGAACTGGATGGCGGAGGTGAAATAATGTGGAGTTCGGTCGGCGTGCCGCCGCTTTTCATTCGCTACGCAAACATCCGCGTTGACTCGAATCGTTGCAACTCGACTTTTCCGCTTTGACTCGAATGGGTTCGAAGGCGAAAGCCAAAGCGACGGCATGCTGACCGCACTCCATAAGAAATCTATGGCGACGCTGCGATTTTGCGGCGTTATGATTGGCTCGGATTTCGACCTTGAAATACGTGCTAACCGAATGGCGGAAAGACTAAATAAATATGACGCGTAAAATTTTTTCCCGTTGGCGTTGGCTCTTAGCGTGCGTTGCAGTCCTCGTGATGGTCAGAACGCCGCTGCATCCATTCGCGCAAACGAACCGGCCTGCGCCCAGCCGCCCGAATGTGCTTTTTATTGTTGCCGATGATTTGCGTGCGAATTACGGCGATGCGATTGCGCACACGCCGAACCTCAAACGATTGGCACAACGCGGCGTAACGTTCAATCGCGCATACGCGCAATATCCGGTTTGCAACCCTTCTCGCGTATCTTTCCTGACCGGCTTGCGGCCTGAGACGACGGGTATTCTGGGCAACGGCACTTACTTTCGTACTAAACATCCTGATCTCGTAACGCTGCCGCAACTCTTCAAACAAAGCGGCTATTTCACGGCGAGCCTCGGCAAGATTTTTCATCGTGGCCTGACGATGGAAGATGCCAAGACCGATTGGGCCGATGAAAAGTCGTGGTCGCACATACGCATCTATCAATCCACCGAAGCTGGTATGAAAGGCGAAGGCCGCCGCCTGATGGGTGACGAAGCCAAGTGGTGTCACTGGCTCGCCGCCGAAGGCACTGATGAAGACCAGCCCGATGGCATGATCGCCGCCGAAGCCATCAAACTGATTAACGAGAAACGTGGCGAGCCGTGGTTTATCGGGGCGGGCTTTCATAAACCGCATGACCCGTTCATTGCGCCGAAAAAGTACTTCGACATGTATCCGGTTGGAAAGATTCCGTTGGCGACTGACCCACCAATTGATGGTAAAACTCGCAGCGCCGAAGTCGAACTTGCCATCCCCAATGCCTACGGACGCTTTGCCAATTTCACTGACCGTGAACGGCGCGAATTCAAACGCGCATATCTGGCGGGCGTTTCGTTCACTGACGCCCAAGTCGGCAAGCTGCTTGATGCGCTCGACCAAAACAATCTGTGGAACCACACCGTCGTCGTATTCATTGGCGATCATGGCTATCACCTCGGCGAACGCGGCTGGTGGAATAAAAATACGCTGTTTGAATTGTCAGCGCGCGCTCCGTTGATCATTGCCGCACCGGGCGTGAAAAAAAGTGCGACGGCAAGTGGCATCGTTGAATTGCTTGATCTTTATCCCACCTTGATCGAATTCGCGGGATTGGCTGCGCCGCACAAGCTCGAAGGCGTGAGCTTAAAAGCGTTGCTGCAAAACCCCAAAGCCAAAGGCAAAGACGCCGCCTTCACCGTCGTTAATCGCGAAGGCAATCGCCTGGGACGGACGGTGCGCACTGACCGATGGCGTTACACTGAGTGGGAAGGCGGCGCGAGTGGCGTTGAGCTTTATGACCATCAACGCGATCAAGGCGAATACCACAATCTGGCGAATGATCCACAGTGGGCCAGCGTCAAAGCAGGCTTAAGGCAACAGTTTCAAAACATACGATAACTTTCTTGACTGACAGAAAAATTAGGGCAGAAAAATAATAAGCCCTGGCAAACAGAGATTCATTTTTCTGCCTCAATTTTTCTGTCAGTTTTGGTAATGAGATATATGAACTCTATTCAAGGCCCGGCGATTTTTCTCGCACAATTTCTGCGCGACGTTGCGCCCTATAACTCGCTCGACGCCATTGCCGGATGGGTGAGCGGGATGGGTTATCGCGGCGTGCAAATTCCCGCGTGGGACAAGCGCGTATTCGATCTAGACCTCGCCGCCGAATCGCAAGCCTATTGTGACGACGTACGTGCGTTGCTCGACAAGCACAACTTAGTCGTCACTGAACTCAACGCCGCGCTCGCCGGTCAGGTGTTGGCGGTGCATCCGGCTTACGAAGAGATGTTCGCGCCGTTTCATCCCGCCGGATTGAAAGGCAACGCGCGCACTGAATGGGCGACGGCGCAACTGCTCAAATCGGTCGCGGCTTCGGTCAAGCTGGGATTGAAAGCGATTCCTACGCTATCGGGCGGATTTGCGTGGCATTTGTTTTATCCGTGGCCGCAACGCCCGGCGGGCATTATCGAAGAGGCTTTTGCCGAACTCGCGCGGCGCTGGCTGCCCGCGCTCAATGCGGCGCGCGATAACGGATTAACCTTCGCGTATGAATTGCACCCCGGTTCTGATTTGTTTGACGGCGCGACTTATGAACGCTTTCTCGACCTCACCGATCAACACGCGGCGGCGTGTTTGAATTACGACCCCAGCCATTTCGTTTTGCAGCAACTCGATTACCTTGAATTCATTCGGTTGTATGGCTCGCGCATCAGCGCCGTGCATGTCAAAGATGCCGAGTTTTGCCCGACCGGGCGGCAAGGCGTTTATAGCGGTTATGCCGACTGGGCTGAACGCGCGGGGCGCTTTCGTTCGCTGGGCGATGGGCAAGTTGATTTCAAGCGGATGTTTACGCTGCTGACCGAAGCGGGCTATCGCGGCTGGGCTGTGTTGGAATGGGAATGCGCTGTCAAAAGCCCCGAACAAGGCGCACGCGAAGGGGCTCCGTTTATCGCGCGCCATTTGATCGAAGCGACGACCGTGGCTTTCGATGATTTCGTTGGTGGTGAAACTGATGCGGCGCGCAATCGCCGACTGTTGGGCATGGAATGATCTGGCAAGAACACAAAATGATCGAAACCCTTGACCAACTCGAAGCGGCGCTCGCCCAGCCTAATGCGGCAGATGTCGAATTCATGCGAGCATTATCAGGCGATGTCGTGATCGTCGGCGCAGGCGGAAAGATGGGGCCATCGCTGGCGCATCGTGTGCAACGCGCGCGCGAACTGGCCGGGACTTCACAATGCATCATCGCCGTCTCACGTTTTTCTGACGCAACGTCGCGCGCTGTGTTAGAGGCCGCAGGTGTGACGGTCATCCCCTGCGACCTGCTCAACCGCGACGAGGTTGAGCGGCTACCCGACGCAGCCAACGTTTTGTATCTCGCCGGACGCAAGTTCGGCTCGTCTGACCGCAGCGATTTGACGTGGGCGATCAATACCGTTGCGCCTGCTTACGTCGCGCATCGTTATGCTGCGTCGCGCATCGTCGTGTTTTCGACGGGCAATGTTTATCCGTTTGTCAGCGCGGCCAGCGGCGGTTCGGTTGAGGCTGATGCCGTTGAGCCACGAGGCGAATATGCCAATTCGTGTTTGGGGCGCGAGCGTGTGTTTGAGTTTTTTGCGCGCGAACACGGCACGCGCTGTTTGTTGTTCCGGCTGAATTACGCAGTGGATCTGCGCTACGGCGTATTGGTAGACATCGCGCGCAAGGTTCATAACAACCAACCCGTCAGTTTATCGGTCGCGCATTGCAACGTGATCTGGCAGGGCGATGCGAATTCTTACGCCTTGCGTGCGCTGGCCTTGTGCGACACGCCGCCGCGCATTTTGAATGTCACTGGCGCAGAGATTGTTTCGGTAAAGCAAACAGCGGAATGGTTCGCGCGGCGGTTCGGGCGTGAGGTGTCGTTTCACGGCACTCCGTCTGACACCGCGTTGCTCAACAATGCGACGCTTTGCCATCAGTTGCTCGGTCAGCCTGAAATCGCGCTCGACGAATTGATGCATCGCGTCGCGCATTGGATCGAATGCGGCGGCGAGAGCCTGAACAAGCTTACGAAGTTTGAAGTGACCGACGGAAAGTTCTGAGACCGATTGGATGTTTTGAGACCGATTGGATGTTTTGAGAATGGACGCAACGACCAAACAACAACTTTTGCGTGGGGTAGTGATTCCGGCGCATCCGCTGGCATTGACTGCCGAACGGAAGCTGGATGAGCGTCGTCAGCGCGCGTTGACGCGCTATTATTGCGACGCGGGCGCGGGCGGCTTGGCGGTCGGAGTCCACACGACGCAATTCGCCATTCGTGATTCACAGTTCAGGTTGTATGAGCCGGTCTTGTCGCTGGCGCATGAAACGATGCGCGATTGTGAAAAGCGAAGAGGGAAGCGGCTGGTCAAAATCGCGGGCATCTGTGGGCCGACCGATCAGGCGCGTGATGAAGCGACATTCGCGCGCGAACTCGGATACGACGCGGGCTTGCTGAGTCTCGCGGCTTTGCGCGAAGCGACCAACGATGAATTGCTCGAACATTGCCGTCAGATTGCCGCTGAAATTCCGCTCGTTGGGTTTTATCTGCAACCAGCCGTAGGCGGGCGTTTGCTTGATTACGAATTCTGGCGCGCGTTCCTCGACATCGAAAACGTATGTGCGATTAAGGTCGCGCCTTTCAATCGCTATCAAACGCTTGACGTGGCGCGCGCGCTCGCCGACAGCGGACGCGCGCACGAGATCGCGCTTTACACCGGCAACGACGACAACATCGTCGCTGATTTGCTGACGGAGCTTCGGTTCGGTGAACGGCGCGTGCGTTTCGTCGGCGGCTTGTTGGGGCATTGGGCAGTGTGGACAAAACGCGCTGTCGAATTGCTCGACGCGGTTCACGCTTGCCAACGCAACGAAGGCAGCGGCGCGTCTGACTTGCTCGCGCGTTCGGCTGAGATTACCGATGCCAACGCGGTGCTTTTCGACGCGGCAAATAATTTTGCGGGTTGCATCGCGGGCTTGCACGAAGTGTTGCGCCGTCAAGGGTTGCTCGCCGGGCGCTGGTGTCTTGATCCGCGCGAAGATTTATCGAACGGTCAAGCCGCCGAAATAGACCGCATTTATCAGACTTATCCGCAACTCAATGACGACGAGTTTGTCGCGGCGCATCTCGAAAAATGGCTCAACTGAAAGGGATTATGAACCGAAGAAATTTTTTGCTCACCACTAGCGCGTCATTATTGGCAAGTGGGTTGGCTGGTGAACCGACGTTAGCCGCCAAAGGCTTTGCTGGAAACCTGTGTTTTTTCTCAAAACACTTGCCATTGCTTGACTGGCCGCAACTCGCTCAAACGGTCAAACAACTTGGCTTCGATGGTATAGACCTCACGGTGCGACCCGGCGGCCACGTCAAACCAGAAAGCGCCGCGACCGATTTGCCCAAGGCTTATGAAGCAATTCGCGCGGCGGGTGTGGCCGTGCCGATGATTACGACCGGTTTGCTCACGGCGGACGATTCGAGCGCGCAACCGATCATCGCGGCAGCGGGCAAGCTGGGCATTCCTTATTTCAAAACCGGCTATCACAAATACCAGTTCAAAGATGTGCGCGCCGAGTTGCAACAAGCCGCGCAAGCCTTTGCTTCGCTGGCGCAACTCAGCCAAAAACACAGTGTCCAAGCGGGTTTTCACAATCATTCGGGTTATGTAGGCGGCGGCATTTGGGATTTCATTCCGGCGATGGAAAAGCTCGATGCGCGTTGGGCGGGTTGGTATTACGACCCGCATCACGCCGTCGCGGAAGGGGGCGCGGGCGGGTGGAAGGCCGCTCTGCAATGGATTGCGCCGCGCATCAAGATGGTCGCCGTCAAAGATTTCACCTGGGATAAAACGGCCAAAGGCTGGGTGGTGCAAGATTGCCCGCTTGGCACAGGCATGGTGGATTGGAAACACTTTTTCGCGGTGCTGGCCCGTAGCGGATTCAGTGGCCCGATTTCGTTGCACATCGAATATGAAATCGCGGGCAAAACTGAACAAGAAAAACAAGCCAACACGATCATTGCTGCGCAACGCGACTTGGCGTTTTTGAAAGCGCAAGTCCAAACCGCTTATTCACAATTATGAACCAACTCACTCGACGCAACTTTCTTGCTGCGGTTGCGGCAACGCCTTTCAGCATTAAACGAAGTGCAGCGGCGACTGACATTCGCGTTGAAGAAATCTCGTTCGCCTTTGAGGAATTCAAATATCGCGCGCCTTACAAATTCGGGGGCGTGCCGGTTGATCGCGTAACGCTCATCAACGTGAAATGTCGCGTGCGCACCCGCAACGGCAAGACGGCGAACGGATTCGGTTCGATGCCGCTGGGCAACGTGTGGTCGTTTCCTTCGCGCACGATGCCTTACGACAAAACGCTCGCCGCGATGAAATCGCTCGCCCAACGCATCAACAAAATTACGAACGGTTATCAAGAGTTCGGCCATCCGCTTGACCTCAACACCGCGCTTGAACCGGCCTATTTGCAAGCCGCAACAGAAGTCTCAAAAGAATTGCAACTCGACGTACCGATTCCGAAATTGTGTACGCTCGTCACGGCAAGCGCCTCTGACGCAGCTATTCACGATGCGTTCGGCAAAGTTCACAGACGCAACGTCTATCAAACTTACGGCGCAGATTTGATGACGCATGATCTGGCGCATTACCTGACGCCTGATTTCAAAGGCGAATATCTCAATCGTTATGTGATGGCCCAGCCGCGTCCGCGTGTGTTTATGTATCACTCGGTTGGCGGCGCTGATGCCGTGTTGCCCAGCGAACTCACCAATCGTATCAACGACGGCATGCCCAATACGCTCGCCGAATGGATCAAGTGGAACAACCTCACGCACATTAAAATCAAATTGCAGGGCGATGAACTCAAGTGGGACATCGAGCGCACCGTCAACATTGATCGCATTGCCAGCGAAACCCGCCCTGCGATTGATTGGAAATTCTGCGTTGATTTCAACGAACGCTGTCCGAACATTGATTATCTGCTCGAATATCTGCGTAAGGTGAAAGAGCTAACGCCCAAAGGTTTCAAGCGAATTCAATATATCGAGCAGCCTACCGCGCGCGATTTGAAAGCCAATCGCCAAAACCTTATGCACGAAGCCAACAAGCTGCGCCCGGTCGTCATTGACGAATCGCTTGTTGATCTCGAATCGCTGTTGCTCGCGCGCGAGATGGGTTACACCGGCATTGCTTTGAAAGCCTGCAAAGGCCAATCGCAAGCGATGCTGATGGCGGTGGCGGGGCAGAAATACAAGATGTTTTTGTGTGTACAAGACCTGACCTGCCCCGGCGCTTCGCTGATTCACTCGGTCAGCATCGCCGCGCATGTGCCTGGCGTCTCTGGTGTCGAACACAACTCGCGGCAATACGTTCCCGTGGCAAATCAACCGTGGGAAAAACGCTTTCCCGGCATTTTCAAAGTGACGGATGGCGCATTCAATACGCGCAAGCTGAATGGCCCGGGCATTGGCGCGGTATGACGACTCGCCCCTTTCATTTTCGCCAGATGCAAGCCGCCGACCTTGCGGCGAGCTTGGGCTTGTGTCGTGCGGCGGGTTGGAATCAAACGCAACGCGACTGGGAATTTTTTCTGCAACACAATGCTGAAGGTTGCCGCGTTGCGGTGCGCGATGATCGCGTGATCGGTACGGTTACGACGGTGCGCCATCAAAATCGATTCAGTTGGATTGGTATGGTGTTGGTTGATCCGGCTGAACGCGGCTGCGGCGTCGGCACCGCGTTGATGCACGAAGCACTCACTATTTTGCGCGACGAAGAAACTGTGAAACTCGACGCTACGCCCGCCGGACGCGCGGTTTATCTGCCGCTTGGTTTCGTAGATGAATATCGTTTGTTGCGAATGGAAGGCGTTGTTCCAGCTTTGCCATTCACCGAGACTTCAGCCCGTTTGATGAGGCCAGAAGATTTACCCGCTGTGTGTGAGATGGATGCCAAAGCCTTTGGCGCTGCGCGTGGCGCATTGCTGAAATGGTGGCTGATGGGCGCGCGTGAATATGCCTGGGTGATTTTTGAAAACGACACGCTCGCAGGTTATTGCTTCGGTCGCCACGGACACAATTTTGAACAACTCGGCCCCGTCATTGCGCGTGACACAGCCACGGCGCATCAACTCGTCACGGCTTGCTGGCAAGCGCAAGTCGGACGCGCGTTCATTCTCGACATACCTGCGCGACACGTTGATTGGCTTGAATGGCTGGCCTCGCTCGGCTTTGGTGAACAGCGTCCGTTCATACGCATGTCGCGCGGTGTCAATCGCTTTGCGGGTTCGCCGAAAGAGCAGTTTGCGTTGTTAGGGCCAGAGCTTGGATAGGTTGATGAGTGCGCATAAGTCATTACGGTAAATCTAGATCTTTCAGTGCGTTGAGAGGCAGCTTCATCAGATTAAACGTGAACTGCGGCTCTCGCTCGAAAATATTTTACGTCTGATAACGAAGATTATGTATACATTTTTAGGGGACGTAAAAGCAGTTAGTTGTTAGTGGTTCAGATGCAACTCGCCTTTCTTTCAGGCAAGACGAAAATGGTAGAAAATTCCTATCTATGGTAAATGTCTCAGAGCTATATTGGCTGGTAAGGCTGTCAGCTTGTATGACTTATTTTACCACAATGACAACAGTAGGTTAGGAACCTGCTCTACAATTCGTCTGAGGAGATGAAATGAAACGTTCGTTCGCCCTGACACTCACCCTCTTATTGACCGCATCGCTTGCGCAAGCGCAACCAGAACAACAACGTGGCAATCGTGGCCAACAACAGCCGCCTACCACACCGACTGCTGCTGCGACTGCGCCAGCCCGGCCCGTCGCTCCACTGGAAGAAAAATCTTCGGTCACGAAAGGCAGCGTGCGCATCGGCGGACAGGAGATCAAGTACGCCGCGACGGCTGCGACGTATGTCATCAAGGCCGATGACGGCACACCAAAGGCTACGTTTTTTTTCGTCGCCTACACCAAAGATGACATAGCGGATAAAGCCAAACGTCCGCTTTCGTTTGTTTACAACGGCGGCCCCGGCTCAGCTTCGTCGTATACGCATATGGGCTTGGGACCGAAGCGCATCGTGCTGACGGATGACGGCTTCGGAATGCCTGCGCCGTATTCGATTGTCGAAAACGGCGACTCGTTTCTTGATGCGACGGATATGATTTTTATAGATGCGATCTCGACCGGTTACAGCCGCCCCGCGCCTGGCGAAAACACAGCGCAGTTTTATGGCGTAGAGCAGGACGCCACCTGGTTCGCTGATTTTATTTATCAGTACATCACGCGCAACGAACGCTGGGCGTCGCCGAAGTTTTTGATTGGCGAAAGCTACGGCACGACACGCTCGGCGCAACTTTCATATACGTTGCAGCGTCGCCATCAAATTTATCTGAACGGCGTCGCGTTGTTGTCTGCCGTAAGCTTCGGCAATTGGGGCGCGGATGATCGCACGATTTTCTTTTTGCCGACGCTGATCTCCTCAGCGTGGTATCACAAATTGTTGCCGCCGGATTTGCAAAAACTGAGTGCTGCTGAAATTGCGCAAAAAGCTCGCCAATTTGCGCACGGCGATTATGCCGCCGCGCTTGAAAAAGGCGATGAAATCACGACCGCTGAATATCAGAAAGTCGTCAAAGAACTCGCCCGTCTCACCGCGCTGTCACCAAAATACCTCGAACAAACCAATCTGCGTATCAGCCCGTTTCGGTGGTTCAAGGAACTGCTGCGCGACAAACGCCAAACTGTAGGCCGCATAGATTCACGCTTTTTAGGGATTGACGCAGACGCCGCAGGCGAGCGGTATGAATACGATTCCAGCTTGGCTTCCTATGACGGTTCGTATGTGGCGATGTTTCAGGATTACGTCCGCCGCGAACTGAAGTGGAACACCGAGATGTATTACACGCTCTCGGGCCGCGTGCAGCCCTGGGATCAAGGCACGCCCGGCGGGCCCGCCGAAGCGTTGCGTTCGGCAATGACGCAACAAGGAAAGTTAAAGCTGCTGGTGATTTGTGGCTATTACGATGTAGCGACGCCTTACAACGGCATCGAGCATACGATCTCGCATATGAGCCTTGAACCCGCAATTCGTAAGAACGTCAGCTTCACCTATTACGAAGCCGGTCACATGATGTACATCGAAAAGAAATCGCGGGAGAAGCTGCATAAAGATGTTGCGACGTTCATCAATGGCGCGGCGACGGAAAGCGAGAAGTAATCACCGATGTTACGCAATACATTAATTGCTTTCGGATTTGACAACTTTGCAGCGCCTGCTGGCGTCGTCAGCCCGCAGGCTTTTCTTTTTGGTGCGTAACATCAGGTAAGAAGGGGCTTCACCTTTCAGAAAAACCATTAAGATTAACGATTAAGATTTTGGCCTCTGACAACGCAGCATCTGCGCGGCGAAATCGCGTAGGAAATCCACGCGCCATTGATTGACGCTTTTTGCGCCGGGATGAACACCTTCTGCCGCAACTGGATTAGGGTCATCAATCCACCAGTGCGGATGCGCTCTTGATGGTTTGCTGGTGCGTTCGATGGGCGGCGGCACAGCGGTAAATTTGCCCGACTGTCCATCCAGCGCAGCAAAGTCGCTCTTGATTGTGTAAGGCCAAACTTTGGCGTCGCGTGGCGAGAAGCGAAAGATCAGCACTTTGCCTTCAATCACACCAACCGCCGGAATGCGATTATCAAAAATCATCTTCGCGTTATTCGTCGCGGCAAAACCCGCAGGCACTGGCAAGACGAATTCGACCACGCCAAAAACTTCTACCTGATTGGCTTCCGTCGTCAGTCCTCCAAAAACGGTTTTGCGATCATCCCAGATGCGCACGAACTTGCCGCCCCAACCGGGTTGCGATGGCTTATTTGGATTGCCGTGCAACAACCATCCAACCGAAGGGCTATCGCCCATCTTGATGACACCTCTGAGTTGCGCATTAAAAAAATCGCCCAGCGCGCCGCGCCCCGCGATGTGCGCCGCGACGAATTCCTTGTTGCCCCATTCACCTGTTTGATTGCCGCCGACAAACCAGCCGCGATAAGTCGCATTGGCTTCGATCATCCAGAGCTTCGGATGATGTTGATCGAGGTAGTTATAAGCATCCACGCTCCACATCTTGTTCGGGCCGCCGATGAAATACACACGTAGCTTCGGCAAAATGTCAGGCGCATCGTTCAAGGCTTGCGCGAGGTCTTCGATGCCGCCCCAAACCAGCACATGCAACGGACGCGCATCTTTGCGCCGCGCACATTGAACAATCCATTGCGAACCTTCGGTCGGCCCACCGACGCCTTTCGATCCTGGGCTTTCCAATGCGCCTTCTTTCGTGATGGCTCGCAATTTCTGCGGCGTTGGGTAGCGTGGCGAATACGTTTTCAAATTGTCGTAATCGCGTTCGTAATGACTGATAACTTCGAGGATATGCTCTTTGCGTCCGGGGCCAAACGGCGACGAAATCAGCCCTTCGATGTCGAAGCGGTCAGCGTATAAAAGAAAATGCACCATAGACTGAAAGTCATCAGGATCAGTGCCGCCGATGTCGGTCGAAACCAACGCCCGATGCCGCTGTTGCGCCGTGACCGTTTCAGCCGCCGCAAAAAATAGCGCGCTTCCCAGAATCACAACTAAGACTGCGCTCGGCAGGCAGCGCCTGCATTTGAGAGATAGCGTTGATGAAAGAATTAGGCTTTTCATTTGCACCCGAAAAGACCAAATTGTTCAGCGTTTTCGCGCGTGACCAGTTCGCAATCAATAGACTGTTTTTCTGCCGCGCCTGTTGACGCCGAGCCGCTATTGATTTGTTTGTCTGCCTGGTCAACGGCGAGCCGTGCGATGAGCGCTGCGGGTTGCAACACTGTCGCTTTCATATCACCCGTTTTAATCGCCGCAATCGCATCAGGGCTGCCATCAAAGCCGACGACGATCACGCCTTTTTTATTAGCGGCTTTCAAGGCCGCCGCCGCGCCTAATGCCATTGTGTCATTGCCTGCGATCACGCCTTTGATGTCAGCATTAGCTTGCAAAATCGTTTCCATTTTTGAATAAGCTTCGGTCTGGCTCCAATTCGCGCTTTGTTGTGCGACCATTTTTAAGCCGGGATATTTATCTAAAACATCGTGATAGCCTTTAGAGCGAATGCCCGCGTTCGTGTCAGATTCTTTGCCGGTGAGTTCGACATAACTACCTTTATCGCTCATCAATTCGACGAATTTTTCAGCGCCGAGTGATGCGCCTTGATAATTGTTGGCGACAATTTGCGCCGTCGCCACGCCTGTTGCATTAATTTCACGGTCAATTAAAAAGCTGGGGATGCCTTCGGCTTTAGCTTTTTGCACCGCCGCAATCGAAGCGTCCGCGCCTGCGTTATCAAGAATAATCGCCGCGGCCTTTTGCGCAATTGCCGTGTCAATCGATTGATCTTGCCGATTGGCATCGCCGCCGTGGGTCATAATCAGCGTGTCATAGCCGAGTTCTTTCGCGCGCGCGTCAGCCGTTTCTGCTTCTGCTTTGAAAAACGGATTGTCGTGTCGCCAAATCAACAGCTTTTTCTTTCACCGTCGGAACGATTTTGCTTTGCCAGACTGATTCAACATAAGCCGCCGTGTCGAGTTGCTGCGTCGCCACTTTTTTCTCTTGCCAGCCAATCGGTCGAACCGTCCAGAGCTTGCAGGAAGTGAGCAGTAAAGAGGCCGCCACCAACAGCAATGCTGAAGCCTTGATGCCGTGAAGCGTTTGGCTTACGGCTTGTTGCCAGCCAGCGTAATAGCGTTGCATCTTCTCGTTTGGCGCGTCAGGCAGCGCAGGTTGATAAATCGTTTCTGCTTGCGGCAACGCGGCAAGTTCGGCAAGCGCCAGTTCGGCAAGTGATTGATATACGCCCATTCCCAGCATCCCCGCCAATGCCGCGCCGAGCGCAGAGCATTCCGGCATGGTGGCGCGCGCTGCGGGCTGCCAATGCGGCAAGCCTAGTCCTGAAAAAGCCGGAACCAGATAAACGCCTTCGTTGTCGGGAACGGCTAACGCGAGCGGTTCGATTTCATCAAAATCTCTAAACACGCCAAGCTGATCGCGCAACCAGGTCAAGGTCGCAGCCGAGCTAATAACGATGCCTTCAAAAGCATAAGTCGGCGTGCCATTCAAAACCCACGCGAGCGTCGTGACGACACCTGACGGAGCGGGCTGCATGTGCGAGCCGATATTCAACAAGATTGATGAACCGGTGCCGAAGGTAACTTTCGCCGTGCCTGAGACAAAGCAACGCTGGGCAAACAAGGCCGCTTGCGAATCGCCCGTCACACCGCAAATCGGCAGCGTCTTTCCCTCCAACGTTGTTTCGCCAAAATTCGCCGCGCACTCACGCACTTCCGGCAATGCTTTCATCGGCACGTCAAAGAGCGCACACAAATCTTCATCCCAATACAACTGCCCAATATCAAACAGCAATGTGCGGCAAGCGTTCGTGTGATCGGTGGAGAAAACCGCGCCATTCGTCAGGCGATAAATCAGGTAACAATCATTTGTGCGGATGAGCGCTTCGCCTGTTTCGAGTTTGGCGTGAAGTTCAGGATGATGACGAATCAGCCACTGAATTTTAGAAGCCGAAAAATACGCATCCAGTCGTAAGCCGGTGCGCTGTTGAATCAAAGATTCGTGGCGGGCGTGTTCTTCACAAATTGCCACGCTGCGGCGACATTGCCAGACGATGGCCGGATAGCGCGGCTCGCCCGTCGCGCGGTCAAAAATCACAACCGTTTCGCGCTGATTGGTGAGGCTCAAACTTACGATGTTTTTATCGGTGTGACGCGCCAGCAAAGTGTGCAGTACGAGCAAAACGTTTTGCCAAATTTCTTCGGCATCGTGTTCGACCCTGCCGGGCTGTGGGTAATGTTGCGTATGTTCGCGCGACTCTTTATCGAGCAAACGCCCTTGCTGATCGAACAAGAGGGCTTTGGTCGCAGATGTGCTTTGGTCAAGGGCTAGAAAGCAAGTCATTGGTTAAGCAGCGCAAGCGCAGTTTGCGCAAGTCCTTCCATACTAATTCCGTAATGCCGAAAGATGTCGGCCTGACTGCCAGTGACAGTGTATTCGTCGGGAATGCCGATGATCTTGAAGCGGCAACTTAATCCGGCTTGCGCGATAACACCGGCGCAGGCTTCGCCGAGTCCGCCGTAAATCAAATGTTCTTCAACGGTGATGACGGCGCGGCATTCGCGCGCAGCTTTGCGACCACGAATTGCATCGAGAGCTTGAACTCGCAACTGGAGAAGACTACGCGCAACGTCAAGCGCTGGAGCAACTCCGACCAACGCCATCGCTGGGTCGCCGCGAGCCTCTTGGAGGCCGAATCCCGCATGCGTAAGGTAGACCATTACGAACGATTGCCTTACCTGCAACGTCCAATTGCGTCAGCCGTTCAACCGCTTTGCAAAATCAAAAGTTTTTGATAACACTAATTTCCAAAAAAACTCACGCGGATTGATGAGCGTGAAGGCGATTAATTTGAATCCGCGATGACGCTTTTGCTTGCGCTCGAAGCGCAAAAGCATTCGTTTGAATTTATCTTCCCAGGCAAAGACACATTCGAAGGTGGTGCGCACCGCATAAATCACGGCATCGAATAAACGAGGGCGTCCACGTTTGGTTTGTTTCAGGTTGCGGGGATTTTCCTTGATGTTGGGTTTCATTCCCGCGTTGAAAATGTGTTTACGATTCGCCTTGCTGTCGAAACCTGCGTCGAGATTGAGCGTTGTGCCAGTCAGGTCTAATCCCGCTTGTTGAGCTACTTTTTTCAAATCGGGCAGCCCCGTTGTTAGTAAAACACT
>JANNUY010000138.1:0-2313 GCA_031414155.1 Acidobacteriota bacterium | reverse complement strand
GCAAAATCACGTCGAGTACGATCAGCTCAGGCTTTTCGTTGCGCGCCATCTCTACGCCGTCTTCGCCGTTGGTCGCTGTCAGCACGCGAAAGCCGTTGTTGAGCAACGCGGTTTTGACGACCTGCATTTGGGTTGGACTATCTTCGACTACCAGAATTGTACGAGCCATGTTGAATCTCCTCAGACTGCCTCAGCGAGCTGAGACACGTAATCATTAGTTATTTGCTTTTTTTGCAGTGTTTCTCGACGGCCTTGAGCAGGTCGTTGGGTACGAAAGGTTTTGTGATGTAGCCCTGTGCGCCCACCAACCGCGCACGCATCTTGTCGAAAAAGCCGTCGCGCCCGCTCAACATCACGACCGGAACGGACTTGGTTGAGGCGTAACCCTTAATGATCTTGCACACCTGATAGCCGTCAGCCCCAGGCAACATAATGTCGAGCAAAATCAAGTCGAGCTTGGTTTCATTCAGCTTGGCGAGGGCTTCCATCATTTCAGAAGCCACCAGCACGCGATGTCCGTGCTGTTCGAGCGACAGCGACACCAGTTTGCAAACCGTCGGCGAATCATCAATCACCAGAATCGCTTTGGCATCGGCGCCATAGCTTTGCGTCTGCCGCTGTTGCAGAGCGACGATCAAATTTTTCAGTCCCTGGTCTTCGGGTTGTAGCTGGCTCGCACGACGCAGCGCGTTGATGCCTTCGGCCACTTGCCCGCCATTCAGGAAGGCCAAAGCCATGTGGTAATAGGCTCCGGGGCTTTCTTCACGGCTAGTGTGTTCGTGAAAACGCTTGAGCGCCTCCTGCAACACGTTGCGATCTGCCGCCTGGTTGGCGAGTACCGCGTCTAAATCGTTGAGCGCCAAAATCGAACGGCATTGCGGACAGTTCGCCATTTCCATCTGGAAAGACGAAAGGCACAACGGGCACTGCCACGTAGGTTCGGGCGAGCCAACCTTCGCGTAAATCTGGTTGAGACAGGTGATGGCCTGTTCATTGTTCGGATTGATTTTGAGAACTTTCTGCAAACAGCGCACGGCGTCCGCTGGCTTTTCGACGACTGCGGCCAATGACAACCATACCAATTCACTGTTGGGGTTGAGCGCCGAGGCTTCCATCAACAGCCAGCGCGCGCGCGAACGGTTGTCGGCTTTAGCGAGCCGAATGCCTTCGTTCACCAACGTCTTGTGCAAGCTAACCAGCGCTTGTTCGTTTTGCGGATTGATTTCGAGTACGCGGCGCAAATAGCCGATGGCCTCTTCGTCACTGTTGGCAAACGAAGCCAAACCCAGCCAACCAGCTTCGTTGCTGGGGTCGCGTTCGACCACTTTTTGCCAGAAGGTACGCGCTGACGTAGCGCTTCCCAACAACGATTGCCTTTCGGCGGCAGGGGCCGAAGCCGCAGCACTTATTTCCATATCTGATGTCGTAGCGCCTGATTTCATGGAGGAAACTTGGAAACCAAACAGGAAGCCTGTGAAAGCGCTCCCGCAGGTTCAGCGAAAATTGCACGTAAGAGCCATGAGCGTCGAGAAACACGCTCGCTTAATTAGGTTTGCTTCGACAGAAGCGGGGATGGAGTTTTTTGAGCGGAATGGTCGAGGGTGTGGGGGGTGGGGAAGCGTTCGATACGCCAATGAAATCGGCAACTCACGGCATTGGGGACGCAGTAGTTGACCCGCGCTCCAACGGCTGTGTTCGAGATGCCTAAAGGCTTAAACGATCCTCTTCCTGTTCCAACTCATTCCGGCAACGTGTGCCGAATCACCGGTCACCGAGGTTCGCCTGCTGCCACTTGAGAATCTAAAAAACAATCGCGGCAAAGCATCGAATTCCTAGCTGATGACACCAAGTCATCACACAAACCGGGCGGAGTATAGGGGCACTGCAATGCCATTGCAATAACAATTTTCGCCTAAATGCCTGTATTTATTGATGATTTTTGCGGTAATACATTTCGCGTTTGCTCACGGGCGGTCTGTTTTGAGGCTTCGCACTTACTAAACAGAAAAGCGGTGAACCGTTTCCGGCTCACCGCTTTTTTGTTTCACTGCATCTTCACTGCATAGGAGCAGCTATTACTTATTGACCTTTGGTCGTGAAGAAATAGCTGAGGCCGATGATGAAGGTGTTCTGATTGTTACGCGCTGCGCCGCCCGCATTCGTAAAGAAGTTCTGGTCAGAAAAATCCCGACGGAACTCGACCCGCGTGATGAAGTTGTCTACCAACTTGAACTCTTGGGTCAGCGTGAGGCCTTTGAGCGTTTGTCCGACTCCCGAACGTAAGCCGCTGCGATCTTTGAAAATCTCGAAGCG
>JANNUY010000137.1:0-2315 GCA_031414155.1 Acidobacteriota bacterium | reverse complement strand
ATAATCAACGCGCCGTCTTCGGTGTTCTCGGCTTGCATGTCGAGCTTCGTGCCGTCTTTCAACACGATGCGCGCCGACTTGGCGCGATGCGTCAGATAAGCCATCACGCGCACGCTCGTACCCGCCAACGCCGCAATCTCGCCCGTGTCTTCAACGACCTTGCGCCCCAGCCCTGTGTAAGCCGGATAGTCGTAAGCCAGATCAATGCGTTTCACATAAGGCAAATCGGCGACGGTGAATTTATAGATTTCAGATTTGCAGCCAGGCGCTTCGGCGAAATACTCAGTGTCTTCCTGAATGTTGAAGATGAAATGCTGAAATTCGTTTTTGGCTTTGGCAGGTTCCATTGGAGCGCCTACCCACTGGTCATCGCCCGTGCCCGCCTTGCGCGTGAAAATTGTGAGTAACTCAGTTTCAAAATTCACGGTCGTCGCCATGATCTTTTGATCGGTACCTTTCGGCACGCGCGCATTGCCCGGCTTGAGCGTAATCTTCAACGCATCTTTATCGGTGGTCGCGGCGTCAATGCCTGGCGTAACGATGTCGGTTAAACCCTTCCGAATTTCCTGCGGGCCGAACACCAATGCGCTGATGAACAAAGCTACGCTGGCAAAGGCCGCGCCGCCGTATTGCCAGAATCGTTTGCGCGGTACGATGGCGTCGAGGTTTACGTTATGCGCCGACTGATTGGCCTTCGCGTTCAGCCGTTCAAAAATCGCCGCCGATGTGCGCGAACGTTTGCTGTCATCGGCGAATTCAATCGCGCTGACCAGACTGTCATCCAAGCCCGGCGTCTTCTCTTCGATCAAGCGCGCCAACTGTCCATCGCTCACCCGCTGCCGCAACGGACGCCACAACGCCAACCAGCCAGCGGCCAGCACCGCCGCCAACGCGCCCACGCGCAACCCGATCAACGCGCCCGCATTGAAGCGTTGTTTGTAAGCCGCCCAACCTACGAGCAATAACACGCCCGCCGCCACCGCCAGCAAAATCGCCAAGCCCCGCAACCAAAACAATAAATTGCGCTGACGGCGTACCGTCTGAATCAACGCCGTGAGTTGTTCGCCGATGTAGGTTGGATAGTTCATAAAGTACCTCTTTGGTTCATCGTGTCTGTAGCCCGACCGTGAAGAATGTCGAACAATTGTTCAACAGGAGCCCCATCACCGCCAATTCATAGCACTTGTCTTGCTCTTATGAACAGAGGCTTCAGGTCTTCAATCTCGTTGCTCTCGTTGCCCTCAGGTGCAGGCCATTCCGAACTTGTAACCTCAATATAGTAGAGATCCGCTCCATACGGCGCGTTCTCGTCAATATGTTGCTTGAGGGCCTGTTTAGAAAAGCCGTGGAAGGTGATTAAAGCGACATCCGTTGGCAATTGCTCTTTCAGGAATTGAATACCACCGCGGGCCTGAGCCTCGGTTTGTAAATCGTGTATAGGGCCAAAACTAATTGAATATCGTTTGTTACCTTGCTTGGTGGTGGAAAACACCTCATCCCAATGAGGAAATTCATCAAGCAAAAGAGCATTGAATTCGTGTAGCGTCATAAGTACTCTCAAGCCCAAAAGAGGCGACCAAAATATAAGCCCAGGGTAGAAGCCTTCCCTTGTTGCATTTTTTTACTGTTCGTTTTCAGCCCTTAGTTATTTCAAAGGTTTTTTGCGGCTTCGCCGCAGTGATGTGCGGCAAGTCTCTGACTTGCCGGAGGGCGAAAACATTGATTCGGGCTACGCCCGCGCTGTCATTGGTGATGTGAGCGAAATGTTTGTCCTTACCTCAATGGGCTTGGTTGCGCCGCGACGTTGCGGGCATAGCCCGTCGAAGCATCTACCATTCGCCTGAAAAGGCGCAGCCTTTTCACACATCACTGCGGCAGAGCCGCGAAGACGTTCGCTCAATCTATCCAATCTGTTTTTCAACTAACCTTGCCGAATTCCCAAACGATGCCGCTGTGATAAGCGTTAAGGCGCTTCACTCACCACGAATTGATGGACGATATTCACGATGAGCTTTTGATAAGGGATGCCTGCTTCTGACGCTTTCTTTTGAATCGCTTCCAGATCGTCCGCAGGAAAGGCAATGCTCACCTGTTGCTGATTGCTCACCGTCGCCGCCGCAAGCATCTGGTAGCGGCTCAACTCATCCGGCGTAGCTACGCTTTGCCACTCGTCGTGCTCGAACGATTCGGCGATTTCCTGTTCTTCCAGATTGAGACTACTCATTTTCGGTTTGGTCACTTTGAACTCCCAAATACTTCCGCGTCGCTTTGCCGTTCGGAATGATCGTCTTCAGAAATATCTCATCATCATTTTC
>JANNUY010000136.1:0-2001 GCA_031414155.1 Acidobacteriota bacterium | reverse complement strand
GCGCCAATATCTTTAGCCCCTGATCGCCCTTCCCCTGTAAGTAAATGCTGTTGCCGTAATGCTGGAATGCCACGATGAGCGCTGGGGTGACTAATTCCTTTTCTGCCGCTAACAACTG
Source organism: Acidobacteriota bacterium (assembly GCA_031414155.1). Lineage (GTDB taxonomy): Bacteria > Acidobacteriota > Blastocatellia > RBC074 > RBC074 > JACPYM01. The sequence goes on along the minus strand of JANNUY010000136.1, from coordinate 1,883 downwards.
TTCGCGCTCGTCCTCACTCGTTGCTTGCGCCAGTTGCCGAGCGAGCAACTCTGACATCGTAAGACTCTGCCATAACTGCCACGCTCCACTTTCACGCACCAGCACGATATTAACGACGGAACGCTCCGTTTGGCTCTGGTTCGTCGTCAAATCTGTTGTCGTCAAATCAAAGGCAACACGCAGGTTTAAGAGTGTTGCGTCCAGGGTTAAATGGTTGAACGTGAGATTGGCGACAGCAAGATTTTGCGTGGCGAATTGCCGTTCCAATAATTGCTTCAAGGGCGGGGAATCCGGTGATTTTTGGCTCCACATCGCCAACAGGCTGCGGATGTCCTTCTTGGCAAATGAAACGTAATACCGCTCAACCACGGCACGCACTGCCGCTTCGTCATCGGTCTGTGTTTGCGCCGCCAACTGAGGCGCGGCGCTCAAACTGAACCAGTAAAAGCACAGCAACAACAGCCAATCAATCTGTCTGAATTTAGGCATAGCGATGTTTCAGAGAAATTCAACGCATCGGTTTTGATTTGTGAGGGTACGACTAAACTGGACTTTCACCTTAGCAGTGGGTTGCGCCTCTGACAAGAAATTTGGTTTTTTTCGTCCGTCTGGTAATCCGCCACCGCGTTTTTCACCTTCGCTTCACGGAAACCGAAAAAACTTGCACGTTCAGATCAGAGGCACACATTCGCCGCGCTTCGGTCTGTGTTCCGCGCGTAACCCCGCTTCATCATCACCATTCCCCTAACGGAGACCGTTTTATGCGAATCAAACCTTTCGTCCTGTGCGCGCTGTTATCAGTTCTTGTTTTATCTTTGCCTTTTCCCAGCGCAGCGCAAACCGCTTTACCGACCCGCACTAACCCTGCCGAACTCAACATTTTGATTGGCTCACAAGAGATCAAATTCCAACCTCAACAGGCGCAGATGCAATTGCGTTTGCAGGTTCACAACCACCTGGGCGAACTGCTTTATGACAGCGGCATCAGCACCAACGCGGGCGAACTCAACTGGAATCTCAAAGACCACAACGGGGCGGCGCTCACGGGCGGGCTTTATCGTCACGCGCTGACGATGCGCGACGCCGCCGAAAAAGAATTCGCGCAACAAGGCACGCTCATCATCGAACAAGACCGGCAACACTTGTGGATCACGACCAAAAACGACGTGACGCTCGGCGCGAATGCCCAGGCAGGCGAACTGACCGTCACCCACGGCGGCGACCGCAGCGTCGCAGGCTTGCGTACCGCAGAAGGCAAGTCAGTCAAACAAAATATGAGTGGGCGCGATGTGAGCGGGCGCGAGTTGATAGACGAAAAAGGCAACAAGCTGTCTGAAAGCCCCGAAAGCAAAGATGAGAAAAAAGGCAAACAGGAGAAAGCCGCGTTGACGGGTACGGTCAACCGCTTGAGCAAATATGACACCGATGGAACAACCCTGATTGACTCAGCCGTGATCGAGACGGGCGGCCGGGTCGGCATTGGAACCACTACACCGCAAGGCGCTTTGCAAGTTGTCAGCTCTGAGGTGAACCCCCTGCAAATCGAGATGAACGGCTTGGGGCCGGGAACCGCCCTGACGGCACAACTGGATAATTACAGCGGAACTGGGGCTTTCGGTGGGAGCGGCTTTTTAAGCCGGGCGGCGGGCGGAACGAGAGCCGCTCCCACCAATGTCGCCATGGGCGACCGGTTGGGCTTTAACGTGTTCGGCGGTTATGCGGGCGGCGGGTTCAGGCATGTGGCGGCGATTAATGGCTATGTCGGACAAGGCAGCGTCAGCGCGACTTCTTTGCCCTCGTACCTCAATTTTATGACTACGCCGGGTGGCTCAGTCACTCGCCAGGAACGAATGCGCATTGACCAAAATGGCAACGTCGGCATT